>WTAY01000004.1 GCA_013139345.1 Methylophaga sp.
GCAGGGCTTACAGTTCCCGTCATTCTCGAATGCTCTTATCGAGAATCTACTGTATTAAGCAGATCCCAGCTAGAAGCATGCTGGGATGACGAAGTAAAAAACTGCATATTGAATGATTACGGGTATAGATTCTAGCGACGCCTTTTTTTAGCAGGTCTAGTTTTAGATGCAGGGCGCACATGTTGCGTTTGGAAACGTTTGCCTTTCTGAACAGGGTTATTGCCACTTGGTCGATGTGTTTTCCCACTCACCCGCCTACCCTCACCTTGACCTCCGGTTCCGGCCGGTTGCCATGTCGGGATAAGGTGTTTTTTACCATTACCGATTAGATCTGCACGACCCATTTTTTGTAATGCATCACGTAACATCGGCCAGTTTTCAGGATCATGATAGCGCAAGAAAGCTTTGTGTAAACGCCTTACTTTAATGCCTTTCGGCACCGTAATGTCACCACCTTTTCGCTTCACTTTGCTCAAGGTGTTTTTACCTGAATGATACATTGCGGCTGCGGCAGACATCGGTGATGTTAAATATGCTTGCACTTGATCAGCACGGAAACCATTACGTTTCAACCAAATAGCAAGATTCATCATGTCTTTATCCGTTGTTCCCGGATGTGCGGCAATGAAATAAGGAATCAAGTATTGCTCTTTACCCGCCATTTTTGAATACTTATCAAACATGGTTTTAAAGGCATCATAGGTTCCAATCCCCGGCTTCATCATCTGATCCAATGGACCATCTTCAGTATGCTCTGGTGCTATTTTTAAATAACCACCAACATGATGCGTGACTAACTCTTTTACGTACTCAGGTGATAATACCGCTAAGTCATAGCGTAAGCCTGATGCGATCAATACCTTTTTAATACCCGGTAAAGCACGCGCGCGTTTATAAAGATTGATTAAAGGTGTGTGGTCCGTGCCAAGGTTTTTACAAATACTTGGGAATACACAGGACAGACGACGGCAACTGGCTTCAATCTTTCTATCATTACAGGCAAGGCGATACATATTGGCTGTTGGCCCACCTAGATCAGAGATAACCCCTGTAAAGCCCGGCGTAGTATCTCGTATTGCTTCTACTTCTTTGATAATCGAATCTTCAGATCGACTTTGAATAATGCGGCCTTCATGTTCGGTAATAGAACAAAAAGTACAACCACCAAAACAACCACGCATGATATTGACCGAGAAACGAATCATTTCATAAGCAGGAATGTTTTTCTTACCGTATTGCTTGTGAGGCACTCGTGTATAGGGTAAATCAAATACACCGTCCATCTCTTCTGTCGTTAGTGGAATAGGTGGTGGGTTTAACCAAACATCTCGCTCGCCATGTTGTTGCACTAAGGCAAAGGCATTACCTGGGTTTGTTTCTAAATGCAGAATCCGTGAGGTGTGAGCATATAAAACCTTATCTTCTTTTACCGACTGATATGCTGGCAAACGAACCACTGTATGCTCTTTATCTTGCACTTCGGCACGTTTGAAATGAATAATCTGTGCACCATCATTTGTGGTGTTTTTTTGCTCTGATTGTTTCTTATCATCATCACATGATGATGCAGTTTTCATTTGATACGGGTCAATCGGTGGGTTTAACTTGCCCGGCACATCAACACTGCTTGAGTCTTTCTCCCACCAGCCATCACGTTGACCATGTTTGATAACAACGGCTGTACCACGAATATCCGTTATGTCTTTAACATCTTCATTACGCGCTAAACGGTGGGCAATTTCAACAACTTGTCGTTCACCATTACCATAAACCAAGATATCTGCTTTGGCATCCATAATGACTGAGCGACGTACTTTCTCTGACCAATAATCAAAGTGAGCAATACGTCGAAGGCTTGCCTCGATCCCACCAATAATAATGGGCACACCTTTATAGGCTTCGCGGCAGCGTTGGCTGTAAGGTACAACACAACGGTCAGGTCGTTTTCCGCCCTCTCCATCAGCTGTATAAGCATCATTAGTACGAATTCGGCGATCAGACGTATAGCGATTTACCATGGAGTCCATATTGCCGCCAGTGACACCAAAAAATAGGTTTGGCTTGCCTAACTGCTTGAAATCATCAGCACTTAACCAATCAGGCTGAGAAATAATACCAACTCTAAACCCCTGTGATTCTAATAGTCGGCCGATAAGCGCCATACCAAAGCTTGGGTGATCAACATAGGCATCCCCTGTTACAAGGATAATGTCGCAGGAATCCCAACCGAGTTCATCCATTTCCTCGCGTGACATCGGCAATTGAGGTGCAACACCAAAGCGGTGAGCCCAGAATTGACGATAGGAAAAAAGATCAGGTGCTGATTGCATAAAGCCTCGGTGTAACGGGTTTAGATAGTTTTAATCGACCATTCTAACAAATAACCGATTAAAACACTCGGGAATTAGTCAATAATGCTAATGACCGTGCCAACTTCTATATAGCGACTTAACTCTTCAATCTCATGATTCCTCATGGCTATACAGCCCTGAGTCCAATCTGCAATTTGATGAATTTCTATTTTATCTTTTGTTTCGACGCCAATACCATGCAAACCAATTGCACCGCCTAAGGCTGTATTTTGCGGTGGTAACTTCCCTTTACTATGAGCATCAAGAATATCTCTATATTGCTGACGACTAATCGAATTGTTCCTTAATGCACGCTTAGCATCATTCATATTCGGATAGTTAAGCTGCAAAAATAAATGAAAGCGGTCGCTATTCCTCATCCGGTTTATTTGGTATTTTCCTTTTGGTGTTGTGTGATCACCTTCTCTCAATTTTGCCTTTTTACCACCACTACCAAAAGCAACTTTAAACGTCCGTAGTGTCATGCCATTCTTTTTAACTACTAATTCGTGCTCAGAACGAAGTACGACTAACTCGACACCTTCATTAGCGACGACCGTATTTGAAACTGACGTTAAAAGCCCAAGGAAAAGAATAGTTATTATCTGTTTCATTTTATTTTCAATGTATGTAAAAGTCCTACAATCTTAGCTCTTTTTGAGTATGCCCATGCACTTAACGTTAACAAGAGATATAGTCCACCAATAAAATACAATTGCTCTAGTTGATTTGTCATCTCATAGTACAAGATAAACCCTGTTGCTAATGCTAACCCAATCATGGCACAAATAGTCATTATTGCTGATGATTTTGTTTGATAACGAATTCTATAGTTAGCGTAAGCCATTAATAATGATACTAATAGAAAAGTAATACTGCTAAATTCAAGAATCAACGTAAGGTCAGCAAGTAATATTAATAAAAAAGCAAACGCAGACATCGTTATAACTGCTTTAATTGGGATACCATTAACCCGCTTTGTTAAAAAGCTCGGAAAGTAACCCTCTTTTGCAATAACACTCATTTGTCTCGACGCACCGAAGAGTGTTGCACTTATTGCACTACTTGTCGCCAGCAAAGCGCCAAGCACAACAAGATCAGCCCCCCAGTGCCCCAGAACATTTCCTGCTCCTGATGCTAATGCATATTCTTTATTTTCTATAATGTCTTCAAAAGGAATTGCCAGCATGGCACCGAGAGCAATCACAACATAGATTAAAATGGCAATGAATAAGGCGGAATAGATTGCCTTTGGAATATTCTTTTCAGGTGATTCCATATTATCAACGGCATTAATAACTAACTGGAATCCTTCGTAAGCGACAAACGTTAATGACGCTACAATTAAGATAGACATAAGCGGTGTATTATCTGCCTCAAATAATATTGGTAGGCTTGTTTGACTATTATTGATGAGCACAAATGAAATAACGACGAGAATAACGAGCTTGCTGTAGACCATAAGGTCTTCAATCTTACCCATGCCCTTTACACTCCACACATTGATCAGTGTAAAAGTCAGAATAACCATTCCTGCAACAATCTTACGAACCCATTCATTATTCGAAAACTCGAAACTACTAATCGCATAAGATGAAAAGGTATAAGCATAGAGCGCTATTGTGCTGATATAGCCAAAGATAACCCACCAACCGACAAGTGATGCAGCAAAGGGGCTATTTGGAAAGGTTCTTTTAAAAAAGGAATAACTCGCTCCTTCGTCTTTATAAAACACGCCTAGTTTTATATAAGAGTAAGCGGCAAGATAGGCCATGAACCCACCGATAACAAGAGCAACCGGAGTAAAAACACCAATCATCGAAACAGAGATACCCAAAATGGTGAATATCCCTCCTCCCACCATCCCGCCAAGGGCGATAGCAATAAGTTCTGGGACACCTAAGTCAGATTTTCTCTGGCGATGAATTGTTGTGTTATTCATTTCTACTGTTATGAAAAGAGTCTATTTATTATTGAACGGTTCTGACGGATGAGGTTATGCAGTGATTTAGGTAAGTTAATGTTCAGTTCAAGTTCTTGCATATCCACTGTGTTTTTTAACTTCTTTAAGGCCGCATTAGTCACGGTCTGCATCATTGCTAAACCAATAACATTACCTTTATCTTTCACCGGTAAAACCATTGATCGGCCTTCAAAGCTTTGATTGATTCGACTCATCGTCTGATTAAATAAAGGCTTATCACTACCCCATAAATTAATACTCATCACGCCAACGGATGTTAATAGCCCTGCACACGCATCAAAGAATGCTTGCACACCAACACTCGCCGCCATACCGACATGGTCATACGCATCTACGAGTAATAAATCATAATTAGCATCTGCTTGATAATAACGCTCTTGAACAAACAAATAACCATCGCCCACATGAATGTTTAGTCGAGGATCATTCTTCGGTACGTGAAAATAGGCATGAGCAACATCAACAACATCCTGCCGGTATTCAATAACGTCAATATGACATTCAGGATAATGATGTAGTAAAAATTTCACTAACGAACCACCACCCAAGCCAACAACAAGCACTCGTTCTGGATTCGTATTTAACAGTAAACACGCCATCATTGCTTCGGTATAACTCAATTCAAGTGTATGAGGTGTTCGTAATGACATGCTGCTTTGACGAGGAAAGGTGCCAAAGTGTAATGAACGCGTATCACCAAGATCAACAACCTCGATCACGCCATCGTCTGACTGTGCTTGATGAACAACTAGGCCATCGTAATAAAGTCTCATAAATTAATTATCAGCCTGTTCAACAAATTTAGTCCGAAGCCAACCACTCACCGTTGCCGTTAATGTTGCCTGCAAGCCTGAGAACAAATGATCTGCACCGACAATACGACGCGATTGATAACGCGTATTACCTATACGTTTCATTGCGATTTTTCTATGCTGCACAGCGGCAGGTACTCGATCTAAATCATTAGAACCATAAACATCAAAAACAGGAAAGTTAAACGCGTTAAAAATATCATTTTTAGGGTGTGCTGTAGAGCCGACCAGTATTAATGCTGAAACAGGGGTTTTTATCGTATCTAATAGTTCAATCGCCATATCCCCTCCCGCGCCATGACCAATAAATACAATTCTCTCGATACCTTTCGCTTGTAAAAAAGCAAGCGCCGCTTGAATCCGTTCTTGATTAGAGACTGGCGGCAATGATGCTGCATCAGACTCTGAATTAACAACAGCAGCGTCATCGACATCAGCTTCAGCAGGCATTGCAGTTGATGAATCTTGCTCTTCAAGCATATCTTCTGACATAGAAAGTAAGATATTAGGTTCATATGGATAATCAAATGATAATGACAGTGTTGACCAGCCATATTCAAGCAAAGCGTGACGTAGTGGCGTAATGACACCTTGGCTTTCAAACTGTTCACCTTGATCATGAATAAGGACTATCGCACCATATTGTTCACCTAGCGTTTCCTCTAAATAGGCCGAGTCTATATCTTGCCCTGCAACAGATAATGATTGATAGCCTTTCACTTCATTTGTTTGTCGTAGCATTTGATGACTATCATCGCTTGCACTGTCATCTACTGTCGCAGGTAAAGTCTCTTCTCCCTCGGCCCAAACCAAAGATGGCAGTAGTCCCAAAAAAATGATGCTCAACCAAACTGTTTTAAACTGCTTCACTAAATATCCTTTAAGAATTAGCGTATAAATTTATAACTAGTATATACCCGTAATTAATTACTGATCTTTACAAAAGCTGAAAAAAAGGCTCACTTACGGTAAAGTATTGGGTTTTGAACCGTAAGTGCAACATTAACTTAATAAAGAGTAAATACTATGGCTGAATTTAAAATTGCTCCATCTATCCTTTCTGCTGACTTCGCCCGCTTAGGTGAAGAAGTTGACAACGCATTGGCATCTGGTGCTGATATTGTTCACTTTGATGTGATGGATAACCACTATGTACCTAACTTAACGATCGGTCCACTAGTGTGTGACGCATTACGTAAACATGGTGTAACACATGAAATTGATGTGCATCTAATGGTTAAGCCTGTTGACCGCATCATTCCTGATTTTGCTGCTGCTGGTGCAACATTTATTACTTTCCACCCAGAAGCATCTGAACATGTTGACCGCACTTTGCAGCTGATTAAAGCTGAAGGTTGTAAAGCAGGTTTAGTATTCAACCCTGCAACACCTATTTCTTTAGCTAAACATGTTCTAGATAAAGTTGACCGTATTTTATTGATGTCTGTTAACCCTGGTTTTGGTGGTCAATCTTTCATTCCTCACACATTAGATAAGTTACGTGAAGCGCGTAAAATGATTGATGAAAGCGGTTATGACATCGATCTTCAAGTCGATGGTGGTGTTAAGGTAAACAACATTCGTGAAATTGCTGAAGCTGGTGCACGTACATTCGTTGCTGGTTCTGCTTTATTCGGTGCTAAGAATGCGAATGATGCGAATGTTTATGACACTGTCATGGCTGAGTTCCGCGCTGAACTAGCAAAAGCAAACGTTTAATTCACGCGTCGTTTTTTCTGCCATGCTAGCTTGATTTCAATGCTGGCATGGCGAAAAATACTTAGCATTAAACATTCTGACCTAGAAGTAATTAAATGATATTAAAAAAACCAGAAATGGTACTAATTGACCTTGATGGCACGCTAGTAGATAGCGTGCCTGATCTTGCTTGGTGTGTAGATGAAACCATGAAGGCATTAGACATGCCAGTTCGTGGTGAAGCTAAAGTACGAAACTGGGTTGGAAATGGTGTTCCACGTCTAATTCAACGTGCGCTGGTTGACCAACTTGATGGTGAGCCTAGCGATGCAGACTATGCCAAAGCAGCTCCTATCTTTATGGCACTTTATGCTGATAATGCTAGCAAACGCAGTCAGTTATACCCTTCTGTCATTGAAGGCTTAAAGTGGTTAAAAGAGCAAGGTATTCGTATTGGTTGTGTTACCAATAAAGATGAACAATTCACCCTAACTATTTTAAAAGATTTAGGCCTGTTCGACTTTTTTGAGATAGTCATTAGTGGCGACACATTACCTTTGAAGAAACCACATCCTGCTCCGTTATTACATGGTGCAGAATTCTTCAATATTAAACCTGAAAATGCCATGATGATTGGTGACTCAATCAGTGATGTTAAAGCCTCTCGTGCAGCTGGTTTTTCAATCATTTGTATGAGTTATGGTTATAACCACGGGGTTGATATCCATACCGCTAACCCAGATATCGTTATTGATTCATTCGCAGAACTTAAACATGTTATTTCTGGAGATGCTCGTTAAACCATGAATCAAGCTGAATTTGATCAATTAGCCGAGCAAGGCTATAACCGCATCCCGCTTGCCCGAGAAGTTTTAGCTGACTTAGATACACCGTTAAGCACCTATCTCAAACTCGCTGATGCACCCTACTCTTATCTCCTAGAATCCGTTCATGGTGGTGAGAAATGGGGCCGTTATTCAATTATTGGTTTGCCAAGTGAAACCATTGTCCGTATTACAGGGCAAGATATTGAAGTGAAACATTGCGGTAAAGTGATTGAAACAACAACGTCAGATGATCCTTTATCATGGATTGAAACATTCAAACAGCAGTACAAAGTACCTGATTTAGATAACCTACCTCGTTTTAATGGTGGTTTAGTCGGCTATTTTGGTTATGATACGGTTCGTTATGTTGAGCCTCGCTTAGGCGCATGTCCAAATCCTGATCCCTTAGACTGTCCTGATATTTTATTGATGGTATCGAATGACTTAATTGTTTTTGATAACCTAAGTGGGCGCTTATTTTTAATTGTTCATGCTGATCCAAATACAGATAATGCCTATCAAACTGCACAAAAGAGCCTTGATACATTAACAACACATTTAAGAACAGCAACACCAAAATACAGTTC
>WTAY01000182.1 GCA_013139345.1 Methylophaga sp.
TTTTCTTGCACTGTATACCCGTAATCATTCAAGATGTAAGTTTTTTATTTCGTCATCCCAGCATGCTTCTAGCTGGGAGCTACTTAATACAATAGATTCTCGATAAGAGCATTCGAGAATGACGGGACCTGTAAGCCCTACATCTTCATTTATCATGGGCATATACCTAAATTATTCAGCCACTTCGACATGAGTGACTTTTTGTAAACCACGAGGTAATTTATTGCCTCGCTTACCTCTCTCACCTGAGTAATGAACGATATCTGCTGGTTTCAACGTTAAATGTCGCTTGCCTGCATGCAAAGTCAGACTACGACCTTCTGGAATAACCGTAACCGAATATAACCATTCTTGCTTAGCTATAAATTGAGCTTGTGGGATATTGATTAACCGTACGCCTTTACCTTTATTGAGGTTTGGCATTTCACTCGCAGCAAACACTAGTAATCGACCATCACCCGCTGTCACAGCAATATTATCTGTCGCTGAGTTAGCTAACCATATAATAGGTAAGATTTCAGCCCCTTCCGGTAACTTAAATAGTGCTTTACCTGCCTTGTTTTTAGCAAGTAAGTTATCAAGCGTCGTTACAAAACCATAACCAGCAGTATTTGATAATAAGATGGGTTTATCCATATCGCCAGCTAAAACAGCAACAAACCGAGCATCTGCAGGCATTTGGAAGCGACCACTTAATGGCTCGCCCTGCCCTCGTGCTGAGGGTAACGTATGGGCTGAAACAGAATAACTTCTGCCTGTAGAATCAAGGAATATAATTTGTTGATTACTACGCGCATTCACTGATGTCATATACCGATCACCAGTACGATAGTTTAAACTTTCTGCATCAACATCATAGCCTTTTGCAGCGCGTACCCAACCACTTTCAGATAACACGATAGTCAATGGCTCAGTCGGTAACAATTCTGACTCGCTCAATGCTTTGGCTACATTTCGCTCAACAATTTGTGAGCGGCGATCATTACCAAATTTCTTAGCGTCAGCCTCAAGTTCTTTACGGATTAACGTTTTTAACCGTGTGTCAGAACTTAATAACAATTCTAATTTCTTTCGTTCTTTATTGAGATCATCCATCTCAGAACGAATACGCATTTCTTCTAGCTTAGCAAGGTGGCGTAGTTTCAATGCTAAAACTGATTCTGCTTGACGATCCGTGATGCCAAAGCGTTCCATCAATACAGGCTTAGGTTCACCTTCTGTGCGGATAATGGCAATCACTTCATCAATATTCAGATAAGCGATTAACAAACCTTCTAATACATGCAGACGATCAATGATTTTGTCTAGGCGATATTGCAAGCGACGACGCACTGTTTCAGTACGATAGGTCAACCATTCTAATAATAAATCACGTAGATTTTTAACTTGTGGCCTACCATCTAAGCCAATCATATTCATATTAACGCGATGGCTTTTTTCTAAGTCTGTTGAAGCAAACAAATGAGACATTAACGCATCAATATCAACACGATTAGAGCGAGGAACAATCACAAGTCGAACTGGATTCTCGTGATCGGATTCATCACGTAAATCAGCCACCATAGGTAGCTTCTTATTCTGCATTTGAGTCGCTATCTGTTCAATTATTTTTGCACCAGACACTTGATAAGGCAGTGCATTAATAATAAGTTCATCACCTTCTTTTATATAACACGCTCGTTGGCGAACACTGCCTCGACCGGTGGTATATATTTTCCGTAAATCTTCAGGCGGTGAGATAATTTCACCACTAGTTGGAAAGTCTGGACCTTGAATATCTTCAAGTAACTCATCTAGTTTTGTTGTTGGTTTTTTCAATAAACGTAAACAGGCAGTCACTACTTCACGTAAATTATGCGGTGGAATATCTGTTGCCATACCAACGGCAATACCACTACCACCATTAAGTAGAATATTAGGTAGCCGTGCAGGTAATAACTCAGGCTCATTCATCGTGCCATCAAAGTTCGGTACCCAATTAACCGTGCCTTGACCTAATTCACCCAATAGCGTTTGTGCATACGCCGTGAGTTTTGATTCGGTATAACGCATAGCAGCAAACGATTTAGGATCATCCATCGATCCCCAGTTTCCCTGCCCATCAATCAATGGATGACGATACGAGAAAGGCTGAGCCATCAAGACCATCGCTTCATAACATGCAGAATCGCCATGTGGATGATATTTACCGAGTACATCACCGACTGTTCGAGCCGATTTTTTATGTTTTGAAGCGGCACTCAAGCCTAGTTCAGACATCGCATAGATAATACGACGCTGCACGGGTTTCAAACCGTCACCGACATGCGGTAAGGCACGATCTAAAATAACGTACATCGAATAATCCAAATACGCTTTTTCCGTAAAATCTCGAACAGGTAATTGTTCTAAATCATCTACTAAACTTGTCATCTAAAACTCTCTTATATTAATCTCATTCGCTTTTCATTTGCCATTGCCACTGATGAAGAACATTACTCGCTACAGAATTTGATATCCATAAAACGTCTTGTACCTTCTTAAGGTTTTCAGAATTAGATACAGATTCTAAACATACCGTCTTATATATATGTAACAAATTCTTATATTCTATCAGCGTATTTGAAATCAGGTTATTACTCCTATACCAACCAAGCTCGTCTAAATTAATCGCTATCAAGGCTACATAAAAATACTTCGAGTAACTTAAATTCAATTCACGGTTAACATATTGCCTAAAAATATCTGCTTCAACAATTTTTTCTGTTGTTTGCATCAACCTCTTAACCAGAGATAATATCTTACCTGAATCAATATCTTTAAATGCTTTTTCAGGTGTGGAATACATCATTTTATCTATACGAATAACTTTGTTTGTTTTCATCAACTCATCTACATAGTACCCAGCATGCCCTAAACTCTTACTTCTCAACCGCTCTGCTAGCTCAGCCTTAGTCATTGCACCTTTTGATTTATTCAATACCTGAACAATAACGTCCTTCTGAGTAACTCTTTCGCTTACTTTATTAAGGCTCACATTATCAACACCTGATTTACCATTAAAATAAAGTCCAAACTCTTCTCCATAAGTTCTAATAATATGTCTAAGTGTAAAATATTCAATATCCTGCCGTTCATTTAAGGTTTGCTGATAATAATCATGCAAGTTAAGAGCTTTAACATTATGAAAGCCGAAATAATCTAATAAATGCTGCATCGTAACCTTAAAATCAAAAAGTTCTAAGTCCAAAAATATTAAATTACGATAATGACCATGACTACATAAATAAACATAATTAGAGTCATTAAAACCATGCGTTAGCCTTTCTTCATTTATATGTTTTGCATAATTATTAGTATTTGCAATTTTAACAACATCTTTCCAAGGCAAGCCTTTAGGGTGGAAAGTCAACACGTGAGCAACCGCTTCTCTATTACCCATATTTTGAGGCTTTATTCCAGCCTCAGTTACTTGAACTGAACCTACTTCGATTAACTTTCTTATTGTTATCTGTGCTAACGCACGGCTATAGCCGAATTCTGAAGTAAGTTCTTCTACTATAGTAGTATGTGCTACTGGTGATTGATGTGAGCAAAAATATGAATCTAATAACCTTTTTCTAACTTTAGGTAACGTTATTTCTATTAAACTTCCCTTTTTAACTTGGCAACATAGTTCAATAAAGGAATAAAAAAGCTTGTCAGTATTAAAGCATTGGGCTAACAAAGGTAAGGTCGAGATTAAATCACCTTCCATATTTTCACGAATATTCTCCCATAATACCTTGGGATAAATTCGCAAGTGGAAAGGGAGTTCCACCTTTATTTGCGCTTCAAGCTGCCTGACTCGTTCTCGAGTTACATCCAGCCTTTCTCCAACCTCTTCCAGAGTTTCATTATCTTGATTATACCCCCACCTAGAAAGAGCTATATCTTGCTTCTTATCATCTAATGTCCAAAGGTAACTCTCTACATCTTCAATTAGCATTTCATCAATGTCAGCTACACCATAAAACTCAACTTGACTGGAAGTAAATAATCGTGGCTCAAGACTACTAAATTCATATTGATTTTCAATAATGTAAGAAACTTCTTTCTTGATTGAATTTTTCAGTTTATTCAAGGTGGTTAAATATAGCTTTCCAAAATGAATTCCTTCTTCTTTTAGTTCATTAGGATCTAAGCTGATGATACCTTCAATACTGATCTGTCCATACAGCTTAGTAAGCTTTGTGATTAACTTGATATCTTGGGCTTCTAAATGTTGATAATTTAGGTGTAAATCACTTAATGAGTGAGGAATCACACTAAAATTATCAGTTAAATTCTCAAGACTAACTAGTGAATTCACATCATTACCCCCTATTAAATCCCTCAACTCTGTATTTAATAATTCTTTTTTCAACAAAACTAAAGATGAAACATACGATTTACCAACCGTTGGTATTTGAGAAAAATCATAAGGCTCTAAATCTAAAAGCCCCCCAACGTCTTCTGCTATACAACATAGTTTTGAAGTATTTAAACTGCAAATACGTTTCAATAACTTTTCATGCTTGACTGATAGAGATAGTTTAGAAAAAGGAACTTCTCTAAATTCATCTAGGCTATTAAATTTTAAATCAGCCATTATTCTGAGCCCTATAATCTTTTAGTACTCTCACAAAATAGAAGGGGCTGTCCTAGATAACTACCCAAGTTCACCTTTAACCCACTGATTCAATTGTTTTAATTGAAGCTTTGGGTCACTGTTGTTAAATCGCCATTCACACTCCTTCAAAAAGAGGTGAAAATGGTC
>WTAY01000133.1 GCA_013139345.1 Methylophaga sp.
CCTGCTGGCGTGCCACAACGCTTCTCTTGATCTAATTTAATGGGTTTATTTTGATCAACCTGCAACACAATCAATTCATAATCAGCAAAGCTATCAGAGACTTGATCGGTAATCATCAAGCTACCCCAAATCTCTCCATTGTTTAAACGGTGGATCATTAATGTATCGCCTGTTTCGCTTGGCAATGTAATTGATTCACTTGCCTGCACTGACAAGACACCGCAAAACAAAAGCAAGCCTATCGATTTGAATAATTGCATAAAAACTCCAAAATAAGCATATTCTAATACTCTGACACGCTAAAACAAGATTGGTTCTACACCCATAACCAATGAAAGTGCAGTTGATTTAATAATCCCCCTCATCCCAACCTTCTCCCTCAAGGGAGAAGGATCTAATAGCTTAACACCCTCTCCTGTTGGAGAGGGCTGGGGTGAGGAGATAAAATTAAAGATTGAAACGAGTGTTGATCCTATGCCGAAAAGGTACCAAAAGCATAAGGTTGATCTGTAAATGGCATGACTACAGGTATCGCTCTATGATTTAATCTTAAGCTTTAAACCCATAGATTTAAGGTATTTTGCTTCTTGTAGTAAATCAGCTTCTGTTAAGGGATGCTTATCTAACCAGCCCTCTGGCAGTTTAAGGCGCAATCCTTTTTTTGTTACCTTTAACTTAACAAAGGTATCTGTCGTTTCGCTTCGGCCTCGATTAAACACCATTGCCAGACGCAATAGAATCGTTAAGTATTGTGTCGATTTCTGCAATTCATCTGGTAGGTTTTTAATGTCTTTTTTGGGAAATTTCTTCCTCTGTCCACTAACAATGATAGCCAATGCATGTTGCTCTTCTCGTGAAAAGCCTGGCAAGTCAGAATGGGCAACTAAGTAAGCCGAGTGTTTATGGAACTGCTCATGCGCAATGGCTAAACCTATTTCGTGTAACTTTGTCGCCCACTGCAAACGATCTAATAATTGCTCACCATCAATCTTCCACGCAGCGGCAACTTGTTCGAATAACTGCGTTGCCATCGTGCCAATACGATCAGCATGTTCCTCATCGGTTTGATAACGCCTCGCTAAGGATTGCACGGTGCGATCACGCTCATCATCATGTTGAATTCGACCCAACAGATCATAGAGCAATCCTTCTCGTAAAGCGCCATCTGACACCACCATTCGCTCAATCTTTAAACGATCGAAAGCAGCTTTTAATACGGCAACACCACCAGGTAATACAGAGGTTCGCTCTTCACTCAACCCTTCTAACTCAAACTTATCCGTATGCCCTGCATCAATCATTGCTTCTATTAATTTATCGAGCGATTTTGGTGTGATCACACCATCCGCTGCCCAGCCATTTTGATTAACAATATTAGCGACGGTCCTAATCGTGCCAGATGCCCCAATGGCATCAAGCCAACCTAATCTGCGGTAAGGTCTCTGAATGGCCCTCAAGCGCGTACCCGCTACAA
The DNA here is from genome assembly GCA_013139345.1 of Methylophaga sp. Classification (GTDB taxonomy): domain Bacteria; phylum Pseudomonadota; class Gammaproteobacteria; order Nitrosococcales; family Methylophagaceae. The sequence goes on from WTAY01000133.1 coordinate 1,475, forward strand.
TGAGTGCTGTTTTCATCCTTGTTTTTGACACGGTACCACCAGCAAAAAAACGCTGCGAAAAACTCACACAGCCCATTTCTAAACTCTCACGCTTTAAACCAGAAAAACCTTCACCAATAATGAACTCGGTGCTTCCACCACCGATATCCATCACTAATCTGCGAGAATCATCAAACGCCAAGGCATGAGCCACACCTAAATAAATCAAACGGGCTTCTTCTTCACCTGCAACAATCTCGATAGGATGACCTAATGCCAAACGCGCTTTTCGCAAAAAGATCTGGCTATTTTTTGCCACACGCAATGTGTTGGTACCAACAACTCGTACACTTGTTGGTGGTAGATCTTTAATGCGTTCTCCAAAGCGTTGCAAACAGGCGATAGCGCGCTCTTGAGACTCTGGACTCAATCGCCCATCATCATCTAGACCCGCTCGTAACTGCACCATTTCACGCAGTTTATCCACGACCTGAAAGTGACCATCGCGAAGACGAGAAATGATCATATGGAAACTATTTGAACCTAAGTCGATAGCCGCTAAAATGCCATCGTCAGTATGCTGTGTCATAAGGTCTTATCTATTTGGAATAAGTATCGACATTTTGCATCACAAGCCAGTAACCGACAAGCAATAAAAAAGCCCGCACTCCAAAAGTACAGGCTTTCTAGATTAAAACAGAAAAATTAGATCCTACTCGTCATCTCGCTCTAACAACTTTTCCATCTTCTCAACAGTTAAATGACGCACATCTTTGCCTTCAACCAAGTAAATAACGTATTCACATAGATTATGAGTATGAGCAGTAATACGTTCTAATGCTCGGGCAGACCACATTAAATCTAAAACACGTGAAATAGTACGAGGGTCTTCCATCATATAGGTCAGCATACTACGCATGAAGCTTTCATATTCTGCATCTGCTTCTTGTGCTTCGCGTGCAACATTAAGTGCCGCATCTACATCTAATCGAGCAAAAGCATCTAAGGCATCACGCAATAACCCTCTAACATGATTACCTAGTTTCGATAACTCACTGTAGTTCTTTTTAGAGTGTTCATTAGCAGTTAGGTTTAATGTCTTTTGAGCAATGTTATAAGCTTCATCACCGATTCGTTCTAAATCAGTAATTGCTTTTAAAATCACAGTGACTAATCTTAAATCGCTCGCCGTAGGCTGCCGCAATGCAATAATTTGAATGCATTCTTCATCAATCTTCATTTCTAAGTCATTAACGAGATTATCTTCTGCCATCACCGTTCTTGCTAATTCAATATCAGCCTTCTTTAATGATTTTAAGGCATTGCCAACCTGCTGCTCAACTAGGCCACCCATTGCTAAAACGCGTGAACGGATATCCTGTAGCTCTTGTTCAAATTGTTGTGATATATGTTGTGAATTATTTGTAGCCATTGTTTTCTCCTATGTCTTTCTGCTTCGTCATTCCCGCGAACGCGGGAATCCAACGATAGTGACTATTTCCACTGCCCATGGATCCCCGCGTTCGCGAGGATGACGGCTTAAGTGCACAGTCTTCCTGTTCATTAAAATAGTTCTAGCCGTAACGGCCCGTTATATAATCTTCTGTTTGTTTCTTTTTCGGATTGGTAAACAACTCATCCGTTGGCCCAAACTCTATCAACTCACCCATATACATAAAGGCGGTATAGTCAGACACCCGTGCTGCTTGTTGCATATTGTGCGTCACAATAACGATGGTATATTTCTCTTTTAGCTCATGGATTAGCTCTTCAATCTTTAACGTTGAAAGCGGATCTAACGCTGAAGCAGGTTCATCTAACAATAACACTTCAGGTTCAATCGCAATGGCACGAGCAATAACCAAACGCTGTTGCTGTCCACCCGACATACCCATTGCTGATTCATGTAGGCGATCTTTAACTTCATCCCACAGGGCCGCACCTTTCAGTGATTTCTCCACTACATTATCAAGGGTTGCTCGGTCATTCACACCTTGTAAACGGAGACCATAAGCGACATTTTCATAAATCGACTTTGGAAACGGGTTGGGTTTTTGAAATACCATGCCGACCTGACGACGCAAGTCAGCAACATTCACTGATGGTGCATTAAGGTCGTTACCATCGAGTAACATGTCACCTTCAATGCTAACACTATCAATTAAGTCATTCATTCGATTAAAACAGCGTAATAAGGTTGATTTACCACAACCACTTGGGCCGATAAATGCAGTGACACGGTTTTTAGGAATGGTCATGTTTACACCATGTAAGGCTTGTTTGTCACCATAAAACAAGTTGAAGCCTTTCACTTGTAAACAGACTTCTTCTGCCTCTAAATTCATTTTTGAACCACGCTGCATTGAGTTAATATCAATTGCTCGTGCTGCTGATTGTTGTGTTGCCATATTAACTTTCGCTCGCTTTATAGGTCTCACGTAGACGATTACGGATCTGAATCGCTACCAAATTTAATCCGATAATAATAAATACTAATAAGATTGCTGTGGCATAAACCAATGGTCTTGCTGCTTCAACATTAGGGCTTTGGAAACCAACATCATAAATATGGAAACCAAGGTGCATAAACTGTCGATCTAAATGCAAATACGGTGCGAGGTTATCTACTGCTAATGCGGGTGCTAATTTAACCACACCCACCATCATCAGTGGTGCAACTTCACCGGCGGCTCGAGCTACGGCGAGTATTAAACCCGTCATCATTGCCGGTGCAGCCATAGGCAATACTGTTCGCCATAAGGTTTCAGCTTTAGTCGCTCCGAGTGCCAAACTGCCTTCACGAATCGCACGAGGAATACGCGATAAACCTTCTTCTGTTGCTACAATGACAACAGGCACGGTTAGAATTGCTAACGTTAGAGATGCCCACATCAAACCCGGCGTTCCAAAAGTCGGTGAAGGTAGACTTGCTTGGAAGAATAGCTCATCAATATTGCCACCCAAAAAGTAGACAAAGAAACCTAAACCAAATACACCGTAAACAATAGAAGGGACACCTGCGAGGTTATTAACTGCGATTCGAATCAGGCGAATCATCGGCCCTTGCTTCGCATATTCTTTTAAATATACCGCAGCAATAACACCAAAAGGCGTGACTAACACCGCCATAATCATCACCATCATAATGGTGCCGAATATAGCAGGGAATACGCCGCCTTCGGTATTTGCTTCTCGGGGATCTTCTGATACAAATGCCCATACTGCATGACCATAAAAACCAATTTTTTCAAGCAGTGTCATCGCATTCGGACGGTGAATAAATACCACTTTCGCCAAAGGCATTTCAACATCACGACCATCAGACATTTTCACTGTTAGCTGATCACGGTTTAAGTCGGTATATAAAACCGCTAATTGTTGTTGCAACTCACGATAGTCAGCATCTAGTTTTTCTTTGTCTTTTGCTAACGACATGTATCGGTAAGAGCCTTCAGTAATACCATCTAATTCTAATTGACGCTTATCTAAGCGAATTGACTCCATAGCATGGTTAATCTTACCAATTACTTTGTATTCAAGGTGTTTAATCTCACCAATTAAATCATTGCTTCGTATTAGGCGTTGCTGCAACTCATCATAAGCATCAATACCTGTAGCAACCACTTCACCGTGCTGCTTCACAGCCACTAAGCGTCCATAAAAACGACCCCATTCACGGCGTTCAATCGACAGTAACTCTTCTGGGTAATGTGCTTCACCTAGCCAAGGTGCATTTACCCAACGAAAGTCCATGCCAAAATAATCACGATTACCGACTTTAACCAAAACCCGCTCGGCACTTTCTTCGCCTTCTGCTAAATCAACGCCTACACGCTTTAATTGCGATGCTGGCACAGTTTCAGTTTCAATCACTTCACCGATTAATTGTTGAACCTGCTGGTTTGGTTCGGTGTAGCTCACCTCCATTACATTCGCTGGCCAGAAATGACTTAGGCCACGCACTGCAATCAAACCCAATAACCCGACCACCATTACTAAGCAAATACTCACTGCACCCGCATTAAGCCATACCCATGGTGAGCCACTTTTAAACCAAGAAGAAAATGATTTATCTGACATAGTATTAATCCCTACAGGCTACTGTATTTGTTGCGTAAACGCTGACGAACAACTTCAGCCACGGTATTAAAGATAAAGGTTGCCGTAAACAA
>WTAY01000202.1 GCA_013139345.1 Methylophaga sp.
ACATACACCACGACGTTGAGGACATGCCTGCAACGCGGGTACATTATTCTTTTTCTTCTGCTTCAATCTAGGTTTACGAACCAATTGATTAATTGTTGCCATTGAATTACAGCCTTACATATTCTATGTGGTAAGTCAGCGACTCAAACAAACCGCTATACCGGGTAAAATCAGATATCTCTACGAGACCATCCGACAAAGAAGAGGAATTTTACTACTTAATCAACTATTGATCAAGGTATCTTTTCAAATCAAGGAACTAACATTAAATTGAACTATAAACTCATCACATAGAACACCCTAAAATAGGGTGTTCTATGGCAACATATACAATCTCAAACTAATGCAGCTTAAAGATCTACTTTAAGATACGTTTTCAGAAACCTCAGTATTATCATCAACTGCTACAACAGCTGCTGCTTTTTTCGTTTTTTTCCCAACTACTGGCGCATCATTACCATGACGTTTACGGTAACGTTCTTTGTGATAAGCCAAGCCCGTACCTGCAGGAATTAGTCGACCTACAATTACATTTTCTTTCAGACCACGTAAAGGATCACGTTTTCCTGTTACAGCAGCATCGGTTAAGACACGTGTTGTTTCTTGGAACGATGCAGCAGATATAAATGAATCTGTTGCAAGTGATGCTTTAGTAATACCAAGTAGCATATGAGTAAATTCTACTTCAAGCTTACCTTCAGCTCGCATTTTATCATTTGCTTCTAATACTGTGTCATGCTCGATTTGCTCACCTTTAAGGAACGTCGTATCACCTGCTGAAGTAATTTCTACCTTACGTAGCATTTGACGAACAATAACTTCAATGTGCTTATCGTTAATTTTCACACCTTGCAAGCGGTATACTTCTTGTACTTCAGCAACCATATAGTTTGCTAATGCAAAGACGCCTTTAAGACGTAAGATATCATGTGGATCTTCTGGACCATCAACGACCATTTCACCTTTCTCAATATGTTCACCTTCAAACACTGAGACATGACGCCATTTCGGAATTAATTCCTCATGCACTTCACCTTCTTTAGGTGTAATAACTAAGCGCTGCTTACCTTTTGTTTCTTTACCAAAACTTATCGTACCTGAGATTTCTGCCATCAAAGCAGGATCTTTTGGTTTACGCGCTTCAAATAAATCAGCAACTCGAGGTAGACCACCGGTGATATCACGTGTCTTACTGCTCTCTTGTGGAATACGAGCAAGTACGTCACCAACACCCACTTCAGCACCATCAATAACGGTTACAATCGCACCACCTGGTAAGAAGTATTGAGCAGGAATATCTGTACCGATAATGAATACATCATTACCATCACTATCAACCAATTTAACCATAGGACGCATATCTTTCGATGCCCCACTACGTTGTTTAGGGTCCCGAACAATTAGACTTGTTAAACCTGTTACTTCATCGACTTGTTTATCAACAGTAACACCTTCAACTAGGTCTTTTAATTCAACAATACCTGTCACTTCTGTTACAACTGGATGCGTATGCGGGTCCCATGTTGCAATAACTTGACCTGCTTCAACAGCAGCATTATCTGCAACAGTAATTTCAGAACCATAAGGAATCTTATAACGCTCACGCTCACGACCATTATCATCAATCAGGTGTAATTCACCAGAACGAGAAACAGCAATAAACTTACCACTTGAATGTTTCACAGACTTAATATTATGGAAACGAATCGTACCACTAAACTTAAGTGCAACTGAATTGTCAGCGGCTGTTCGAGATGCGGCACCACCAATATGGAAAGTACGCATTGTTAACTGCGTACCTGGCTCACCGATTGATTGAGCAGCGATAACACCAACGGCTTCACCTTCGTTGATGATATATCCACGACCTAAGTCACGACCATAACATTTAGTACATATACCATGGCGGGATTCACAGGTAATTGCAGAACGAACGATAACTTCATCAATACCCGCTTTTTCTAACAGAATAACATCAGCTTCATCCATCAATGTACCAGCTGCAATCACAAGCTCATCACTAGATGACATGACATCGATAGCAACTACACGACCTAATACTCGCTCACCTAATGGCTCAACAACATCACCACCTTCAATGATAGGTGACATATTTACGCCACGTTCAGTGCCACAATCTTCTTCAACTACAACAAGATCTTGAGATACATCAACTAAACGACGTGTTAAATAACCTGAGTTCGCTGTTTTCAAAGCGGTATCGGCCAAACCTTTACGAGCACCATGAGTAGAGATAAAGTATTGAAGTACGTCCAACCCTTCTCGGAAGTTCGCTGTGATCGGTGTTTCGATGATAGAACCATCTGGTTTTGCCATCAAACCACGCATACCCGCTAACTGACGAATTTGGGCTGCACTACCACGCGCTCCAGAATCTGCCATCATATAGATAGAGTTCATAGATTGCTGTTCAACTTCATTACCTTCAGCATCAATAACGGTATCAGCACCAAGGCCATCCATCATTGCATTGGCAATTTGATCATTGGTGCGCGACCAGATATCGATGATTTTGTTGTAACGCTCACCATCTGTTACCAAACCAGACGCATATTGTGTTGCAATTTCTTCAACTTCTGCTTCAGCAGCAGCAAGAATATCTGCTTTTGCTGCGGGGATTACCATATCATCGATACCAACTGAAGCACCTGACTTGGTTGCTTGCTTGAAGCCCAAGTACATTAATTGGTCAGCAAAAATTACAGTTTCTTTAAGACCTAATGCGCGGTAACTGATGTTGATTAAATCACCCAATGCTTTTTTAGTCATCGAACGGTCAACAACTGAGAACGGCAGACCTTTTGGCACAATACCAAATAAAATTGCACGGCCTACTGTTGTTTCAACGCGGATTGTTTTATTTTGCTCAGGCTCTGGTAATGTCACATCTGTTTCATCTAGACGAACAGTTATTTGAGCATGTAAAGCCACTTCATTATTGTCATGGGCACGTTTTAATTCTGCTAAATTAGCAAATTTAAGGCCTTCACCTTTTGCATTAACAAGAACACGAGTCATGTAATACAAGCCCAACACCACATCTTGTGATGGCACGATTACAGGTTCACCATTCGCTGGTGACAAAATATTATTTGTCGCCATCATTAATGAACGTGCTTCTAATTGTGCTTCCAAAGATAATGGTACGTGTACCGCCATTTGGTCACCATCAAAATCGGCGTTAAACGCGCCACAAACTAAAGGATGAAGCTGAATCGCTTTACCTTCAATTAGTAATGGTTCAAATGCTTGGATACCTAATCTATGCAATGTTGGTGCACGGTTTAACATAATTGGATGTTCACGAATCACATCTTCAAGGATATCCCAAACTTCAGGCCCTTCACGCTCAACCATTTTCTTAGCAGCTTTAATTGTAGTTGCTAAACCTTTACGCTCTAATTTACCGTAGATAAATGGTTTGAATAGTTCCAATGCCATTTTCTTAGGAAGACCACATTGGTGTAATTTCAAGTATGGTCCAACTACGATTACAGAACGACCAGAGTAATCGACACGTTTACCTAGTAAGTTTTGACGGAAACGACCTTGCTTACCTTTGATCATATCTGCCAATGATTTCAATGGCATACGGTTTGTACCCGTAATTGCACGACCACGACGACCATTATCTAATAAGGCATCAACGGATTCTTGTAGCATACGTTTTTCATTACGTACAATGATGTCAGGTGCATTTAGATCTAATAAACGTTTTAAACGGTTATTACGGTTAATAACACGGCGGTATAGATCATTAAGATCAGACGTTGCAAAACGACCACCATCAAGTGGTACTAATGGACGTAAATCTGGTGGAAGAATGGGTAAGACTTCCATTACCATCCACTCTGGTTTGTTGCCAGAGTTTAGGAAGGCTTCCATTAATTTCAAACGTTTTGTTAATTTCTTAATTTTAGTTTCAGATTTTGTTGCCTCCATATCTTCACGGATACTTGCAATCTCTTGTTCTAAATCGATATTACGCAATAAGTGCTGTACAGCTTCTGCACCCATGCGAGCATCAAACTCATCACCATATTCTTCAACAGCATTTAAATACGTTTCATCAGACATTAACTGACCGACTTCTAGCGTCGTCATACCTGGGTCAACAACCATAAAGGCTTCAAAATACAATACACGTTCAATATCACGTAAGGTCATATCTAAGAATGATGAAATACGTGATGGTAATGATTTCAAGAACCAAATATGTGCAACTGGGCTGGCTAATTCGATATGAGCCATACGCTCACGACGAACTTTAGCAACAGTTACTTCAACACCACATTTTTCACAGATAACACCACGGTGTTTTAAACGTTTGTATTTACCACACAAACATTCGTAATCTTTTACTGGGCCAAAAATCTTACTACAGAATAAACCTTCACGCTCAGGCT
>WTAY01000233.1 GCA_013139345.1 Methylophaga sp.
CGCCCTTTATCGTTGTTAGCGGTAATACCCAATAAGCGATGTAATGTTTTTGCTTCTAATGACGGATTGCCCGTTTCACTAATGGCTTGTTGCAAGCGGGCCGCTGCTTTTCCTGTTGGCGCGGCTAAGGCAATCTTAAGTTTAGGTGCTTGACCATGTAGCATTTTTAACAATCGTAAAACGATGGTTGTTTTACCTGTGCCAGGTCCACCTGAGATAACACTGAACTGACGTGTTAATGCCATTAAAACAGCAATTTTCTGCCAATCTACACCATCATATTTGCTCTGCCAGCCGGTGAAATCCTGCTGTAACGTCTCTGGCTTAACAATGTCTATTGCTTGGCAACGTTGTTGTATCGCTTTCGCAACGGTTTGTTCATCTTGCCAATAACGGTATAAATACAATAAGCCCTCATCGGTCAAAATTAAGGGTTTATAGTCTCCGGCAGCGCCAACCACATGGCTCTTGTTTAAGCGTATGAGTAATTCGGTTTTATCTTTACACGCAACTAAGTCTTGTTGGCTAATATCGTCAAGATTCAAACAAACATGCCCTTGTGAAACGGCATCACTTAATAAAGCTGAAACGGTTGCCACAAGGTCATCATCACCATGATTTAAGCGGTCAATAAAGTGAGCAAACTGGCAGGCAAGCTCACTAAGGCCAGCTTGTCTTAATGTCAGATCATTCATCAGTCGCTCCTTGCAAACAGCGATCTAAGGCATCAATAACCGCCACACTTGGCTTGTCATAAAAAATCCCTGCTTGGCCCCACTCTGCTTTCATGCCTCGAATAAATAAATAATAAGCACCACCGAGATGTTGCTCGGGGTCGTAGTCTGGCAGTCGTATTTTTAAATAACGATGCAATGCCAGCGTATAGATTAAATATTGTAGAGGATAGTCATGAGAAATCATGGCGTTATCTAATTGTTCGGCTTGATAATCTGCCTCATTATTGCCTAAATGATTGGATTTATAATCGACAATATAAAAACGACCATCATGCTCAAAGACCAAATCAATAAAGCCTTTCATAAAACCTGTTAAATCATAAAACTTTAAGCGATTTATAACTGCTTTTAATGGCGAGTGTTCAGGCAATAATGGTAATAGTTCCTGCTTCAATCCCCCTACAGTTAAGTTAGCTACGGGGAAGTAGAAAGCTAATTCATCTAAACGTTTGTCCTGCGTTAATTGGTTTAAACTTAACTTATCTTCACCCATTGGTGTGGCTAACACTTCACTCAACCACTGGCAGGCTACCGTTGTCCATTTTTCGTCAAAACCATATTGTAATAAGGTGCGAGAAACCAGTTTTTGCATTGCCTCTTGGTCATCACTTGCAAAGTCCCAATATTCAAATAAGGCATGCAAACACGTTCCTGCTTGAGCACCCCGAGGAAATGAAAACCGATCTAATACTGAGCGCACAACAGGCTGAGCAAGGTTCACATCTGACGATGATGTTTGGGCATCATAATCAGGTAATTCGGCATCATGCCCCTTGGTTAATGCACTAAAGCTACCAATTCGCCACGGCTGTTGAATAACACCATCAAATGTTTTCGCCGCTAATACCCGCTCATGGCTACTTTCTGTTTGATAACTCACCACTTCTTGTTCAGTAATTTTTTCAACTGAAATAGTGCCTTCGCTTTCTTCAGCTAATAGCTGCAAGTCAGCCAACATCACATCCCCCTCTAATTCATGCAATGTCGGGTGCAACAAACTAAATAGGGCCGAATTGCTCACATGTGCGCCATCACCTCGGCCTTTTGCATTGCCCCAAATAATGATGCAACGTTCACGAGCGCGCGTTAACGCGACATACAATAAACGGCTGTCTTCGGCTTGTTCTTCACGTGTTACACCTTCACCTGCCTGACTTAGTGCAGGTTCTGAAAAGGCGGCACAGGCTTGTTTACTCTCATCATCTTGATGAAAGCTGATCACAGCTTCATTTGCAGAACGTAAATTAGCATCCCAAAGGAAGGGACAAAATACTATCGGATATTCCAAGCCCTTACTTTTATGAATAGTAATGATTTTGACCAATTGCTCATCACTCTCTAATCTTAGCTGTGCCGCCTCATCATTCGCTTCTGCAGATTGAATATGTGTTTTCAACCAATATAAAACGGCTTCCATACTGTCGTTTTGATGACGAAACTGCGCTTGAATAAGTTCAGCAATATGATTCAAATTAGTCAGCTGTCGATCACCATCAGCTAAACATAGCAGTCTCTGTTCTGCCGAAACAGACACCAATAACTGCCGAAATACACGCATGAAACCATACTTCAACCAGCGTTGATGTAGCTCGTAAAAGAAATCAAGTTGCTCATGCCAACGTGCTTCTTCTTGTTTTAATTGATACAACTCACTCGCAGTAAAGTCCCATAAATTAGTTGCTAAAGCTGCTGTCACACGTTGTTCATTATTAGGTTCGCTAATGGCCAATAAAACACGTTCCAGTAATATCGCTTCGGCTGATGTAAAGACATTATCTCGGCCTTGTTGCACACTATTAACACCACGCTGTTGCAAACACTGTTGCACGGCATTCGCTTGACGATGATTTCGCACTAAAACAGCAATATCGCCCCCTGTCAGGCTACGAGTTTCATCTTGTTTTTCATCAAACAAATGTGCCTGTCCCACTGATGATTTATTCAATAGCTGAGCAATTTCATCTGCGGTAACCGTTGCAGAAATAGCGGTTAGATCTCGCTTAGACATAGCTTTAGCATTGCCCGCCCACATAAACTGTAAAGCAGAAGAATCACCATCAACAACATCTAATGCTGTGGCATTATCTCGCGCTGCCCCCACGGCATGAAAAGGAATATCTTCATACATAAATGGCTCGGCATGTCGTTCAAATAAACGATTAACGGCAGAAACCAAATGAGGATGAGAACGCCAGTTTGTCGTTAATGTATGCTCATTCTCTGCCCGCGACTTGGCTTTGAGGTAGGTAAATATATCTGCACCACGGAAACTATAAATCGCCTGTTTAGGGTCGCCCACCAAGAAAGTCGGCAAACCACTGTCTGCATAAATTCGGCTAAAACTCGCATATTGCACAGGATCAGTATCTTGAAATTCATCAATCAATGCGGCACGGTATTGCTTGCGTAATTGCTCAACAAGCCAATCACCTCGCTGACCATGCAATGCCTGATCAAGGTTGAGCAATAAATCATCATAAGACTGAACCTGTTGCTTTAATTTTTGCTCAGGTAATGACTCACGTAAATAGTCCAACAACGTCACACGTAACTGTTGGTGTTGCAACTCTCGACCTTGCTGCAATTGCTGGTAGGCTTCAAATACCTGCTCACACGCTCGCCAGAAATAAAGCTCAGGTAACAGCTGTCCTTTTTTTAGCCCCTCTTCCATTTTTCCTTGAGTGAATTTTTCAAAGCCTTCAAACAAATCTGCCGGCATGGCTTCTTCGGTCATCATCTTCGTTAAGAGAATCAACCACTTTGCGACACTGGCAGCACGGTATTTATTACCGTTTAACAAGGTCTTATTATTTAACGTTGCAATGACCTGTTCGCTTTCTTTCAGCCACCATTTTCTAAGTTCAACAAATGCACGTTGAGACTGTGAAATACACTGTCCCATATCCACTTCTGGCACCGCTAAGTTTTGAACGTATGGCTTGCCGACAAGATTTCTGACTGAACGTAATAATGTTTCAGGTGTTTCATTTTTACTTAATAAATACGCTACAAATTCTTTATCGGCAGTGCTTATCTCACGTCGCCAAAAATCATCCGTTGCTGATTGCAATAAGGCAAGATCATCACCAATCAACTCCAGCTCAAACCTCAAACCACTTTCAAAGGCAAAGTCAGCCAACACTCGCTGACAAAAACCATGAATCGTAAAGATCGCCGCCTCATCAAAACCTTGAATAGCCGAGATTAATTTATAACTGGCAGACCGAACAGCCTCAGGTTCAACAATGGCTGGAAACAGCTTTCTATCGGCAGGGTCTTTTAACAAATCATCCCGTGCATCCACCAGCTTTTGCCGTAAACGATCACGTAACTCCTCCGTTGCCGCTCGGGTATACGTCACCACCAAAATCTCAGAAACCTTTAAGTCTTTTTCTAAAACAAGGCGACAATACAACTCTGCTAAGGTGTATGTTTTTCCTGTACCTGCACTTGCCTCTATAAGGTTTAGGCCGTCTAAGGAAACGGTTTCTGCATTAAAGGCAGTCATAATTCAACTCTAGCTATCCGATACACTATTTTTATACTCATCAACCAACCTATAAAGAAAAGAGACACCCGCTACATTAAGAAAATACCGTTCAGCCCCCGTCTTATGAGCAAAGTTTCTAGAGACTAGAAACTCCATCGCCTTCCCCCACCCGCCAGATAACTTAGCCGTCATCAAAATATCGGTATATTCATCATTCAAAGATAATGCTTTTAAATCATCAGCATTAAGGCCTAAATCAATTTCGCCAATATGCTCAAGGTCTCGCCCTGTTCGTGCATAATGCCTTCCCAATAACATTAAAATCACTTGAACTTTAAACGCATTTTCATCCGCCTCATTACTTTCAAGGTCCTGAGCATCTTTGATATAAAAAAACTCACCCGATTCATCCAGAACGAGAGCATAACCAATATGCAGATAAAGTTGATTAAAGTGAGATTGATGCTTAAACAGTAGGGTATAACTCTGATTATCGACTAACTCCGATCTCAAATCATGATAAATCTGTTTTGGAATAATTTTACCCGCAGTCAACTCACGATAAATAAATGCACTCTCATCTATTTTTATAAGATCAAAATCATTTATATTACTCACCCTTCACCTCCATAAACGCCAACCGTTGCATTCTATAAATATAGGCATTATCACCATATTGAATCTGTTTTCTTTTATTTGTGGTCACTAACTTAAACCCTGACTTCCCATCTCTATATTTATAAGAAACATGGAAAAGTGCCGTTAATAAATCTGTAAATTGATAGTTTTCAAAATAAGGTTCAATCCGATGATGCATCATGACAACAAAGTCATCTGTTTCTCTAAAGGTCATATTAGAAATAAAGTTATATATTTTCTCTGCTCGCAGCATTCTATGCTTACTTGATGTTTCTTTTTTCGACGGCCCCTCTTCAGGCAACATTAACTTAATCAACTTCAAGTCATCAAGTCGCAATGACACCTCATTATGGAAATTAGAGATATAAGAAGTAGAATGACTCAATCTATAAGGCTTAGGACGCGCTTGCTGCTTTAAACCGATGACAAACCTTGTCTTCTGAGCCCAACTTTTTTCCATGAATTTTCTAGCCATGTTCTCTGTTTGGGTTTTCTGGTGGCTACTTAATAATCTCTGGTATGCAGCTTCCATTGCATTTGATTCTAAAATCCCATGACGTGTTTTCTTTAAAAACCGCTCAACTTCGTCAGATAGTCGATTAACAGGTTTATAAATGTTAGTTAAACTAATTGAAAACAAAAATATCTGGTGTGCAATGGTTGGCTGCTCTCGATTCTCCATCATCTCTTTACAATCATTAATAAGCGAGAATAAATTAGCCCCATCACTTAACCGTGTTGTTTCATTTAAAAATGATAATGTTGGCTTAATCCTTCGTTCATAAATATGGCTCACACGATCAAACATTTCTTGTCGGTAATGAGTAAAATCATCGTGTTGTCGACTGGCATCAGAACTCATATCTTCTAATTGCTGATTCATTCGCTCCATCGATGAAATGTTTTTTCTCAACGATCCATAAATATCACTCAGCTGTTTAAGTAAGTCATCCCTCATTTCAGTGTAATTAGGATCGTTATTATCAAAAATAACTAATGCCATCAATCTTTGTTTAACAGAACGTAAACTATCTAAATGACTGCGTAACCGCGAATCCGTCAACTCTTGATGCAGTGAAGCCTCACAAAGACGAAATAAACTAATTACTTCATCTTGAAAAATAAGGTGTCGTTCACCATCAACAGTGCTTACATCAGCAATAATCTGGCACTGGTATAAATTATCCGTTTTAAATGCAACTCTAAGTCGTTGCTGCTCCTCTTTTGGTGTCACTCTAAGGTATTGTCGCAGGCTGATTACAAATTGAGATTCTCGAATGAACATCTCCCCTTGCTCATCCATCTGCTTAATGCAGTTAAACATAACGGTAGGATGCTCAAATAGCAGCTTTACCGTTGTATGAGTATTAAATTTCTTACTCATTCTGATCAATCCAATCCGTTTGATCTGCTAAAGCAAGGTCAGTTAAATACTCCGATCCTAATGGCTCAACCCCCTCGCCCCCATTCCAGAACACCAACGTTCTCTTATTATCATAAGGTTGGCTCGTCATCATTTCATCCACTGAAAACCAAAGCCCAATTTTATGTATTAACTCAGTGCTAACGCTATGTGTTGCTGCGGCAAATAAACTAAAGCCAGCGTCAGATAAGTTTGGCAAAATCCAATCAAACTGATCAATATTAATGTCAGCGGCCTCATCAAAAACAAGCGGCATTTCTAACCTAATCCCCGTTGGAATAACTCGCTTTAGTAATATTTTTACTAACTCCAAATTAATTAACACCGTTGTAGATGTGGACTGTGCCTTGCCCTGCCTTTCATCATCATTTTTCTTACGTGTTTCATAACTCAGGTTCGTTATGATCTTATCCATCGTTAATCGACTATCACCTTCTTTAAAAAAGGTTTCTACAAAGACTTTCAACCGCTCATAAAATTGATCCGACAGCATATTATCGCTGTATTGATCTAACTTATTGATCTCATCAACTAAATGCCTAAACTTAGGGTGAACCGCTATTGTCGCCTTAATTTCTGTCAGATCATTAATTGTAACGGAACTTAGTTCTCGATTTATACTTGTTTCAAACCGATGGATAATTTCATTATTATCTCGCAAGACTTTGGCATAACTCGCCACGGATTCGTTATGGCTATGCAAATAATCTAAATATGCTTTTTCAATATTATCTAAATCATTAAACGTATCACGCAGTTGATTAATCCCACTTTCCATTACCTTATTATTAGGAGCTTGAGAAAGAAGCGCTCTTTCATCGACAAAACCACGACGCTGTAAATCTTTTAGTTCTAACTGAATACGTTCTCGCAAACGTTCAAACTCACGTAAATCACTATCCAGTTGCTCAATTCTCTCTTCAGAAACACCTATAGGCTGTGTTAATTCAATATCATCCATAGAAAGCTTCTTTAATCTAGAATAACGAAGTTCTAATCGGCCCAATGTTCTCTTAAGCCTGTTTAGTTCACCAACCGCCTTCTCTTTTTCATCTTTTACCTGTTTTAGTTCAACCGCTTTTTTTTGTGACTTGTCGAAACTTGCCTGATGTTTTTCTTCCTTTTTATCTAACTTCTCAATAGTGGCCTTATACTGGGCGCTATTTTTCCCTTCTTGCTCAACAACTAAGGAGGCAGGGTAATGATCAAGGTTGTTAATGTCACTCTCTGACGCTTTACGTTTCTTTTTCAGTTTGTCTATTTCTGTTTTCTGACTAATCGCATCTTTCTCAATACTAATATTAGTATGTGTTTTTTCATGGCTAAAGAGATCAGCAGTCGTATCGTCTAACTTTCTTTGTAAATTTTCTCCCACATCCACCGTCTGCTTAGAAAAATGCTGATCAAACCACTGAAGTGAATCTCCTTCATCAGAAAACAAACCAGTAAAGTGATTGATTCCAGATAGCTCCTCATCTGTCATTTTCCGGTTAGGGTTAGCCATCATGATATTTTTGTTAATCGCAGACAACACCATGCTGGCCTGCTCAGGCAACTGCTCCACTAATTGAAACTCTTTACTTTCTAATGATTGCTTAGTTTGGATAATATCTCGTTTACATTGAGCTATTTTCCCTTCAAGTTCTGCTTTTAATTGAATGTTACCTTCTGTCGTTTGTAAGGCAGAAATTTCTTTGTCAATCTCTTCAATATAGTCTTGTAAGCAGGATTTAATCTCGCTTAAATGATAGTTCTCGGGGTATTGCGCCTGCAATATACCCACTTTTCGTATTATTTCATCCTGCTCTTTTCTGCGCCGAACACTATCTGCTAATAGTGTTTTAGCACCTGCTATTTCCTTACGTACCTCATTTAATATCGCTTTATGTTCACCCTTAATATCATCTTCTTTTCTAAACTGTTTAGCACTGTCTAAAGCCGCTTGGTTAGACTTTTTTTGCTGATGTAATATCGACTTAGTTAAAAGGACATAGGTTTTATCTGACTCACTCAACCTTCTGTAACTGTCATAATCCTTCGTCAATTTAATAAACTCAGGCTGTAAATTACGCAGCTCAACAATATGAGCACGCTGCTGTTTCAAATCATCATGCTTACTCAAAAAAGTGTCAACATCAAAGTCTAAAATATCATCGGTAGTTTTCTTCCCTGACTCAATAATATTGGCTAATGCAAGCGCCATCGACTCTGCACTGGCATCCATTTCGAATAATAATAGAATCAATGCTCGCAGTGATTCAATATTGTCATCATTCACTTTATGTAAAGGAACTAAACAATAACGTGAACTATCACTATCTAGTAAGTCATTCGCTTCAGCATAGAGTGTATGACGCAACTTAGCAGGATCACTGATTATTTCAGTTTTTGGTGATAACCTTTTCAGTTTATCCTTTATATCAGCAATAGAAAGGTCAGCTACAGCTCGCCCAATGCCATCATCATCACCTGAAGCATCCCAAAAGAAATGCCTAATCTTATCAAAAGAAAATGGGGTGAAAATTCGGCCATACCCTAAATTATTCGTTCTATAGAGAATTTGACAATGTGTACCCGCTTCATTTTCACTTTCTAAAATAAGAAAGCTTCGCATGCTCGGAAAATAGTGACGATAACTATCATTATTGCTGTAATAGTCATTCTTTTTAGGTTCTCGAAAAGCAAACTTTATTTGGCTTTTATTGAAGTTGTGTTCAGGTAACAAAAACAACCGTAAAGAATTTAATACACTTGATTTGCCGATATTACCTTTACCTAACAAAATAGCATGACGATCAATCGGTATTTCAATAAAACAAAACCCAGCCGAATCCACCAGCACTAAACGCTTTATTTTAATCGTATCAAGTACTTTACTCATCATCCATCTCCATTAGAAGCATTTCCTGCTCCATAAATTTTCTTTGCTTCTTTACAGTTTCAGACAACTCTAAAAAACCTAACTGCTCAGCCATCACAATAAAATCTATAAGCTGCTGATGAGATTTTGGCTTCATCTTAAAATAGGCCCCATACTGCTTATAGTCTTGAGGTTGTAAGAAATTGACTCGGTCATCTATATGAGTTTTAAGTGTTTTATACATTTTCAACCCAGCCAAGTCATAATCAAAAGCACATAAAATATGACTATATTGCCTATACCAGACCAGAGCGAGTTTTGAGGTTGCCCTCAGCCCGCTACCTAATACAATGTCGGTATTACTCAAATCAATTGTCTGTTTTGTAAAGAGACCTGCCAACTTCAACATCAATGTTGGCAAAAAGAAGTTTTCTTCATTTTCAACAATAAGTAGACGTTTTTTAGGCTCAAACCCTTGCAAATAATTCTCTTGTTCCAGATAAACAACATCGGGACGGTTATCATTCAAACCTTGATGATAAACCAACAAAAATCCTGAAGAAACACTGACTCGATGTGAATCCCCCATCACTGTTGCTTCAAGCCTATTTATAGGTTTCTTAGCTAACTGTTCAAGCTTATCCAACACCTCAGGGGAACAGCTTATTAACCACTTTTGTGGTGATTGTAATGTCGCATCAAATAGTTCACGTTTTTGTTTCGAGTAAGCACTTGGAAGCAAGCTGATAAAGCGTGTGAAATTAATCGGCTTTCCCTCTTTAATTTTACCTAAGTAGTATTTAAGATTCATTAATCAACACCCCGATCTTCTAAATGACTACCCGGCACCATGCCTTTATGAAGGATGGCAAACACTAGAACATGATCATTGTGAACCATATAATAAACAACATGACTAGCATGGGGAAAGCTCAGCGTATCCGTTAAAGTATCTGGTCTTTTCTTGCCTATTTCAGGGGATTCTGACAATAGAATAAGTGCTTGATGCAGTGCTAATAAATAACGTTCAGACTGCCCGCTTCCCCATTGCAGTAATGTGTATTGTCGAATGTGAATTAAATCGGCCTGAGCATCCTTGGTCAGTTTATACCTTGCCATTCTTAGTCGTGTTTCCCAGCAATTAATTCTTTAAAAAATGCCTCGCCATCTATGCTATTGCGATCTTGTTTGGCTCTTGTCGCTCTATCTTGGAGTAGGCTCAGCTTGAGTCGCTCTATATATTTATAGTCTTCGATAGACATCATCACGGCAACGGGTTTACCATTTTTATTGATCTGTACGGGTTCGCGTTGGGCATTGAGTAATAAATTGCCAAATTGGGTTTTAGCTTCATTTGCAGAGAGTGCTTTCATAATCTGTTCACCACTTATATCGTTCGATTTGTTCGTTTCGAACTATTTTAATATTCATTAAAAGAAACTTCAACTTAATCTCATTGCTCTATGTCAATTCACTCATTGCTCGCCTCATTCTTCCATGAAAATAGGAATCTCATTCAAAATGCAGATTTTTCCCATTAATCCTTAATTCTATCTCTTCACCCCAGCCCTCTCCAGCAGGAGAGGGAGCTTTAACCCCTTTTCTCTGGAGGGAGAGGATGCCGAGCTTTATCAAATCATATACACGTTTATTACTTTAGGCATCTCATCATAACTTTCCTCCCGCAAGGTGTGCTTGCAGAGGTTCGTATACCGCCAAGGCGAGCTCTTTGAAATGGTCATCTAATGGTGGCGTGGTGTAAAGCTGTTGATAATAAAGGTCGTCCCCTTCACCATTGAGGAATTGATTTCCTTGCCACGCATTATGCATGGCGGTTTCAGGGTTTGCCCTCCCGCCATTTAAGCTTGCTTGAGCAAATGCGAAACTGGTATTAGGGAATAAAGTTAAAGGCTGTTTTAGGCCATCCCAATATAGGTCTAATAGGTCTTTTAGTATTGTTTTTGCATCAGCTACCGCTTGAAATGTGTAGTCATTATTTTCGGTAATAAGTCGACTTTCACAGCTCACGCCTTTTGGTTTTAAACAGTTGAGTATCAGATGACGTATCCATACATTAAGTAAATGGTTGCCTTTGGTTTTGCCCATTTGATAATTAAATAAGCCATCCTCTGAAAGCCCTTCTAACTGCCCTACTAA
>WTAY01000108.1 GCA_013139345.1 Methylophaga sp.
CACTTCGTCATTCCCATGAAAATGGGAATCCATGGGCAGTGAAAATAACCACTATCGTTGGCTCCCCGTTTTCACGGGGATGACGAGCTTTATTAAATTAACTGCATCTTCAATGATAATAGGTATAGAAGACAATTCATGCCTATGCTAGATAGACAAAATTTAAACTAAAATGTTACATAAAAAATGGATTGGATAGATTATTACTTGTTGTAACGATCTAATCTGTAGCTGTTAACTTTCCATCAATTAGGGTTGATACCCGATCCATTTGAGATGCCAAGCCCGTATCATGGGTAACAATAATTAATGCTGTACCTAGTGATTCATTTAGCTCAAGAATTAATTCAAAAATAGCTTGTGCGGTACGGTGATCAAGGTTGCCGGTAGGTTCGTCAGCCAATAAGCAGTCTGGTTGAGTGATTAAAGCGCGTGCTAATGCTGCACGTTGACGCTCACCACCTGATAATTCACTCGGTTTGTGAATAAGGCGATGGCCTAAGCCCACTTTCTTTAATAAATCTTCTGCTTGTTGTTGTGCCTGTTTCGGTTGTATGCCGCCAATGATTAATGGAATGGCAACATTTTCTAAAGCAGTAAATTCCGGTAATAAATGATGAAATTGATAGACAAAACCTAAACTTTGGTTACGTAACTTGCTTAATGCATTTACCGATAAATGATTAATGTCTTTCCCGTGGATGTTTACCGTGCCGTTACTTGGCTCATCTAAACCGCCAAGCAGGTGTAATAGGGTGCTTTTACCTGAGCCTGAACTACCTACAATGGCGAGACGATCACCTTTGTTAACTCGAAGGTTAATATCCGTCAGTACATTGGTTTCTAAATTACCATCAGAAAAATGTTTGGCTAAATGCGTACATTCGATAATAGCGTGATCAGTCATAACGCAATGCCTCAGCTGGACGGATTTTAGATGCACGCCATGATGGGTAAATTGTAGAAAGTAATGATAGTGCAAAAGCGGTGATACCGATTACCGTTACATCATCCCATTGTAGGTCTGATGGTAGGCTACTAATGTAATACACATCTGCTGGCAAGAACTGGTAGCCAAGAACCTGTTCTAAATTAGCGATAATTGTTTCAACATTAAGTGCTAATGCAACACCGCCACCGACCCCGATTAAGGTGCCAAAGACCCCAATCAAGGTCCCTTGTACCATGAAGATGGTCATAATATTTTTAGGTGTCATGCCGAGTGTTCTTAATATGGCAATATCGGCTTGTTTATCCGTCACCATCATGATTAATGTCGAGACAATATTAAAGGCTGCAACGGCAACTATTAATAACAAAATGACAAACATCACAGTTTTTTCAGTTTTAAGTGCACGGAAAAAATTGGCATGTTGATATGTCCAATCAGCTGCACGGTAGCTGGCTGGTAAGGTCGCCAATAAATCAGCGGTAATGCGAGGGGCTTGATAGACATCATCAAGCTTTAGACGTAGTCCAGTTACTCTATTTGGAATACGGAATAGCTTGGCTGCATCCTGAATGTTCATGATCGCAAGGGCGCTATCATATTCATACATACCGATTTCAAAGATTCCAACAACATTGAGTCGTTTTAATCTTGGCATAACACCGGCTGGTGTTGGTGTGACATGAGGAGTGATTAAAGTCACCTTATCGCCAGTCGCCACGCCCATAGCAATAGCGAGATCTTTACCTAAAATAACACCAAAGCTACCAGGTTGAAGAGCATCAAACTGCCCTTGAATAACTTTGTCACCAATAGTTGAAACTCGCCCTTCAAGCTCAGGGTTTACCCCACGAATTAAGCTGCCTCGAACCCGACTCCCTTGGCTAAGCATGGCTTGGCCTTCAACAAAGGGGGCTGAGTCAACGAGATGTTCAGCTCCTTCAATCATCTCTTGTAGGGCTTGCCAGTCTCTAAGGGTGCTGTCTGCTCCAGTAATGAACGCATGGGATGTCATGCCTAAAATACGTTCACGTAACTCTTTTTCAAAGCCATTCATCACCGACAGCACAACAATTAAGGCTGCAACACCGAGTGCGACACCCAGCATTGATGTAAGCGATATAAATGAAATAAAGTGGTTTCTGCGTTTTGCTCGGGTATAGCGTAACCCGATAAAAACACTTAAAGGTTTGAACATGATTGTAGGGATCTTTTAATGTAATGCCATCCCCTTCATGATGAAGGGGATGAACAAATGCAGTTTATTTAGCGTAGACAGTTTTTGTGCCGCTTTCACTACCGAGTAATAAGACATCAGCAGGGCGCATAGCAAACAAACCGTTAGTAACAACACCGACAAGGTTATTAAGCTCTTTCTCTAAAGAGATCGCTTCCATAATATCCCAGCCATGAACATCAAGGATAACGTTGCTGTTATCAGTGATAAAACCTTCACGGTAAACAGGTTGACCACCCATTTTTACGATTTCACGTGCAACGTAGCTGCGCGACATAGGTACAACTTCTACGGGTAGTGGGAACTTACCTAATACATCCACTAATTTGCTTTCATCAGCAATACAGACAAACTTATCACTTGCAGCAGCAATGATCTTTTCACGTGTTAATGCACCACCACCACCTTTGATGAGTTGTAAAAAGT
>WTAY01000178.1 GCA_013139345.1 Methylophaga sp.
CTAAAATAGCATCTGCAGCAAAAGCCGCAGGTACATAAATCATTGATGCTGTAGCCCCTGTCGCTTCGACCGCTTCAGATACTGTGTTAAACACAGGGCGATCTAAATGTATTTGGCCACCTTTTCCGGGGGTAACACCGCCGACAAACTGTGTGCCATATGCTATCGCTTGTTCTGAATGGAAGGTCCCTTGTTTACCAGTGAAGCCTTGGCAAATAACACGGGTATCTTTATTGATTAAAATACTCATGCTGACACCTCCTTCGCTGATGATACCGCTTGTCGAGCAGCATCTGTTAAATCTTGTGCGACACGAATATTCATACCACTTGAGGCTAACAATTCACGCCCCTGTTCAGCATTTGTACCTTCGAGTCGGACAATGACAGGCAAAGACAATCCCACATCTTTCGCTGCTTGAATAATGCCTTCTGCAATCAAATCACAACGTACGATTCCACCAAAGATATTCACCAATATTGATTTCACTTTTTTATCTGACAAGATCAATTTAAATGCCTCAGCAACACGATCAGCAGTTGTACCACCGCCTACATCAAGGAAATTAGCAGGTTGACCACCTTCTTTTTGAATTAAGTCCATTGTTGCCATTGCTAAACCTGCACCGTTCACCATGCAGGCCACTTCACCATCAAGTGAGATATAGTTCAAACCAAATTGTTGTGCCACAACTTCTGCTTCATCTTCTTGCGTAGCATCAAACATTGCCGCTAATTCTGTATGTCTAAATAGCGCGTTATCATCGAGATTTAACTTAGCATCAACGGCAAGTAATTCTTCATCACCCGTTACAACTAGAGGGTTAATTTCAACTAAATTGACATCATTTTCTGTAAACAGTCTGTATAGACCTTGCATGACTGTTTGTAATTGTTTGAAGGTATTTCCTTTTAAGCCTAAAAAGAATCCTGCTTGACGACATTGATACGATTGC
The DNA here is from genome assembly GCA_013139345.1 of Methylophaga sp. Lineage (GTDB taxonomy): Bacteria > Pseudomonadota > Gammaproteobacteria > Nitrosococcales > Methylophagaceae. The sequence continues at coordinate 956 of WTAY01000178.1, forward strand.
AAACCCACAACAGGATCAACAAATAAGTTCAATATAGCCTCTGGCGATTCTTCAGCAACGGCTTCAATATCCATTCCACCTTGAGCTGAAATCATGAAAACGATTCGCTGAGTAACACGATCAACCAACACAGCTAAATAAAGCTCACGCTGAATATCAGAGGGCTGTTCCACTAAGATTTGATTAACAGGTAAACCTTGCTCAGTTGTTTGATGCGTAACTAACTGTCGCCCCAACATATCGTAAGCAGCATCAGCAACGCCATCTAAAGTATCAACAACCTTCACTCCGCCCGCTTTACCACGACCACCCGCATGAACTTGTGCTTTAACAACCCAACGTTCGCCACCGAGTTGTTCCGCTGCTTGTCGAGCTTGTGACCCACTTGATACAGCCTGACCTTTGGGGGTCGCGATACCATAGCGGTTAAATAATTGTTTGGCCTGAAATTCATGCAGGTTCATTGAGTGTATGCCTTCATTAACTTTTGGATATGTAACAGTACGTATTCTGTCATCTCTAACCGCATATTCTCTCGCAATAGCGTAAGAATTGCCATTACTTCATAATGTTCTAAGTTCGCGTGGTATAGTTCTGCGCAATATCGTCGACATTTGAGAACAGTCATGATCCCACTTTATCCAGAAATTGAACCTTATGCCACTCACTCGATTGAGATGGAACCACTCAGCAATGGCATACACCATCAAGTGTATGTAGAAGAATGTGGAAATCCAGAGGGTATACCTATTGTATTCTTACATGGCGGTCCGGGTTCTGGTTGTCGACCACAACATCGTTGTTATTTTGCTCCCGATCTTTACCGTATTATTCTCTTTGATCAGCGTGGTTGCGGACGTTCTCAACCTCATGGTGAATTAGAAAATAATACAACCTCCTATCTTATTGCTGATATGGAAACAATTCGCCAACAGCTTAATGTCGATAATTGGATTATTTTTGGTGGTTCTTGGGGAGCGACATTAGGGCTATGCTATGCCCAACAACACCCAGAAAAAGTATTAGCCATGATTCTTCGTGGTGTATTTCTTGGTCGCCAACAAGATATCGACTGGGTTTATGCTGAGGGTGGTGCCTCTAGATTATTCCCAGATGCTTGGCACAACCTAGTTAAACACCTACCGCTTGCAGAACAGAAGCAGCCATTAAAAGCCTATTATCAACAACTCACCCACACTGATGAAGTTCACCAAATGGCGGCAGCAAAAACACTCCAAGTCTGGGAATCTACAATCGTCACCTTACGTGATTCTGAATATCAACATGATCATACAAAAGAGCCTGGGCCACTTGCTCACTCTCGTATTCAGCTTCACTTTGCATTAAATCAATGTTTTATTTCAGATGCTGCCATTTTAGATAACCTTGATTCCATCAAAGATATTCCGACAATTATTATTCATGGTCGTTATGACATTGTCTGCCCAATTCAGCAGTCATGGGAACTACACCAAGCTTGGCCAGAAACGAAGTTCACGATTGTCCCTATGGCAGGACATGCGGCTGGTGAACCGGCATTGATTGACGCTCTCATCGAAGCTACGCGTAATATTGGTAAACAAATTCAGCCCCATTTAAATAACCCTTCAGCATGATCGCCTTATTACAACGTGTTCAATCAGCAAGCGTTAGTGTTGATAAGCAAGACATTGCAAAAATAGAAAAAGGCCTCTTAGTTTTTATTGGTGTAGAACGTGGCGATACACAAGCCCAAGCGGATAAATTACTCGCCAAACTATTGGCCTATCGTGTATTTGCAGATGAGAATGATAAGATGAACTTGTCATTACGCGATGTTAAAGGTGGACTCTTACTCGTTCCTCAATTTACATTGGCTGCAGATACTTCAAAGGGGTTACGTCCAAGTTTCACACCTGCGGCACCACCTAACGAAGGTGAGCTATTATTCGATTATTTCTGTAATCAAGCAAAGCAACAGCATCATAGTGTAGAAACAGGACAGTTTGGTGCCGATATGCAAGTATCACTTACCAATGACGGTCCTGTCACTTTCTGGTTACATGTTCCGGTAGACACACTTTAAATTTGATAGCCTAATCGAGAACAACTCAAAATGCAGATCTTGCAACGCCAGTCATTCTCGAATGTTGTTATCGAGAATCTATTGTCTTGAGCAGATCCCAGCTAAAAACATGCTGGGATGACAAAATAAAAAATCGGCATATTGAATGAGCATCGGTATCTAGTCATTACGCCTTGCTCTGATGTTCATGCTAAACTCTGACACCTTTCCCCTTCCGTCACTAGTCTATACAGGCAACTCCATATGCGAATTTTACGACACTTCTTAATTGGTTTATTTTTAACAATTGCCGGTATTGCCGCCCTGATGCTAATTCCTTCCAAACAAGCAGTCGCGCCCATGCCATGGGAAGTTACAGTTATGCCAGATGGTAATAGCAAAGTATTTGGTATTCACCTTGGTACAACAACATATCGCCAAGCGCAGGAACAATTCCATGAATATGGTAAAACAGCCATATTTACTCAAGAAGGAATGCCGCATACTGTTGAGGCTTTTTTTAATAGCATTAACCTTGGTGGTTTATCCGCAAAACTTGTTCTTAATTTAAAGGTGCCTGCTTCTCATATTGACGGTATGGTTTCAAGAGCGATGGAAGCAAGATTACAACCTAGTGGTGCTCATCGTTATCAACTAAATAATGATGATAATGCCAATTTGATTAATGCCCCTATCACGACTATTACCTATATCCCATCAGTTAAACTGGATGCTGAGATGGTTCGTTATCGTTTTGGTAATGCCGATACAATCGAGTTAGATAGCGATAACCCAACCACAGAAATCTGGATTTATAATGAATTAGGATTAGCCATCAGAATGACAGAAGGTGAAAAGACAGTACTTGAGTATCAGCTACACTGAGTACTGTTCACCAATTAGCGGTTTTATATTTGCTTGCTCAACAAAGTCACTGAATGAATCAAAATCTAAAGGTCGACTAAAGTAATATCCCTGCACTTTCTCACAACCATGTGTTTGTAAAAATTCTAATTGTTCTTTAGTCTCTACACCTTCGGCAACAACCCGTAATTGTAGACGACGAGACATGGCCAAGATCGCATCAACAATCGCAGCATCATCTGCATCTATAGTCACATCTCTAACAAAAGAACGATCTATTTTTAAGACATTAAGTGGGAACTGTTTTAAATAAGACAGTGATGAATAGCCGGTACCGAAGTCATCAATTGCTAAAGTTATCCCTAATGCACTTAACTCATCTAAAGTTGTTATCGCCAAATCTTTATCATTCATCAATACTGTTTCGGTGATTTCTAATTCCAGATTCTTTGCTTGCATGCCCGTTTCAGCCAACAAATCTCTAACAAATGCTGAAAGTTGCCCCCCTTGGAATTGACGGCCTGACAAGTTAACAGCAACTTGGAAGTCAGGGCTTAGTTTATCTTTTAGGGCAAGATAAGCTTCTACAGCTTGTCGCAACACAACCGAGCCCACTTCATAAATCAGACCCGTATCTTCCAAAATAGGTACAAAGTCTGCTGGAGATACTTCTCCCCATTGCTCACTATTCCAGCGTAATAATGCCTCAGCACCAGATATCGTTCCTGTCGACAAATCAATTTGTGGCTGGAAATGTAAATACAATTCATTCTGCTCTACCGCTTTACGTAAGGCTGTCTCCATAGCTAGTCGTTGTGCGGCTTGCGCATTCATCTCACTTGAATAGAATTGGAAATTATTCCGTCCATTATTTTTTGCATGATACATAGCTGCATCAGAATTTTTTAGCAATGATTCAACATCTCGACCATCTGCAGGATACAAACTAATGCCCACACTCGGGCTTATATTAACTTCTGTCGTTTCTAACATATAGGACTGAGAAACGGCTTCTAAGATCTTGTCTGCTACTTTACCAACATATTGTGCAGAGCGAACTTCTTCTAAAATGATGGTGAACTCATCCCCACCAAAACGTGCCACCGTATCACCCTCTCGCACACATTCTCTTAAACGCTTGGCCACCTCACAAAGCAAAATATCTCCCGCCTTATGGCCTAATGAATCATTGATATGTTTAAAGTGATCAAGATCAAGGAAAAATACGGCTAATCGTGTTGAGTTTCGGTGTGCTTTATGAATAGCATGTTCTAGACGATCATTAAATACACCCCGGTTTGGTAGGCTCGTTAATGAATCTAAACTCGCCAAATTCAATAGTTTTTCGTCTTTTTCTCGTTGCAGAGTAACATCTTCAAACAACCATATTGACCCATCTTGTGGGCGTTCAGCAGAAATAG
>WTAY01000179.1 GCA_013139345.1 Methylophaga sp.
TATTACAAAAAGGGGCTCATGCATTATCTGATGCTGAATTGCTGGCAATTTTCTTACGAACAGGCGTTACAGGCCTTTCTGCTGTTGAACTAGCACGACAACTATTATCCCGCTTTGGTAGTTTGCGCGCCTTACTTGAAGCAGATCAAGCACATTTTTGCCAAGGACATGGGCTGGGTCCAGCAAAATATACACAGCTCCAAGCCGTGTTAGAAATGAGCAAGCGCCACCTTGAATCCACGTTATCCCGAGGCGATGCCCTTACGGATGCTGCGACAACAAAACAATATTTACAACATCGCTTACGTGCATATCCTTATGAAGTATTCGCTTGTTTATTTCTTGATACTAAACACCGTATGATTTCATTTGATGAACTCTTTTCCGGCACCATTGATGGTGCCAGTGTGTATCCGAGAGAAGTCGTTAAGCGTGCTTTAAAACATAATGCGGCAGCGGTCATCTTTGCCCACAACCACCCTTCAGGCATTGCTGAACCAAGCCAAGCTGACCACGCCATTACTCAACGGCTCAAATCAGCATTAGCACTTGTGGATATTCGTGTTCTTGATCACATCATCGTCGGTGATAATGAAACTGTTTCTTTTGCTGAAACAGGCCAGCTCTAATCGGCATCAAACGGTTTTTTTGCAAACACCTTTTTACCGGTAAACATTGCAGAAACAAGTCCATTACGCTCTTTTAACTCTGTCACAACCACCGCTAATAAATGAAGTAATACCGCTGCTAACAATACATAAAAAGCATAATAATGTGTCGTGATAAAGGGCTTTCTGAATGCGCGCATTTCTTTATACGCTGCATCATCAACACCTTCTTTTGAATAGGGCTTCACACTGTCTACCGCCACATTATCAACAGCGACCCATTCTTTTATCGTATTGCCAAAAGGGGGCATATAAACATCTGTCCCTGCCAAAACCAAACCGGTAATAGCTTGCACACTTAATAATAAAAACAGCAAAGCCACCATTAATCGAGCAATGGGGTTATGACCAAGAAAGCCCACAGGTTTACCTGTTTTGACACCATCCATCATCGCCGAAAGCTGAGTACGATAATCAGAACCAAAGGGTAATATTGCAGACCAGCGCGCATAACGACTACCTATAAATCCCCAGATAATTCGCCATGATAGGTTTAGAGAAAACACATAACCGATATATACATGTGTTGTTTTGAGCAGGATTTTGCCATCACTTGGAATGCCCAATGCTTTGGCATTTAAAATGGCAGTACCAACAGCAATCAACGCTAAAACACATAACACATTGACCCAATGAAAAATGCGTACTGTTTTATCCCATACTGGATAAGTCGTTAATTTTGATATTGAATCTGGCATATTACACTCCTTGATTATTCAATTAACGACTATTACACCAGCCGATCATTATCTAAACCTTAAGACACCTAGACTGAAAATGGATATTTGATTGCTTCATGACTTTCATAACCTATTACTTCAAAATCATCCATTGTGACCCATGTTTCTAGATCTTCTAATGATTTAATATCCGGATTAATGATTAATTGTGGCGATGGTAAAGGTTCGCGTTTTACCTGCACATCACGCATCAACTCAAGCTGGTCTTCATAAATATGGGCATTAATAATTTTATGATAGGCCATGCCCGCCTTATTACCCGTGATCTGAGCAATTAATGCCAATAAAGTGAATACTTGCACCTGATTAAAGTTCAGACCCAGTGGCACATCACACGAACGCTGATAAGAGGTTAAATATAAGGTGTCATCTAATAATGAAAACGTATGGGTATGCATACACGGACGCAAACAGCCCATATGAAATTCACCAGGATTATAGAAACTTAAGATTTCACCTCGGTCATCAATGCCCTGTGACAAGTTATCCACTAACTTACGAAGTTGATCTAAATGACCACCATCAGGTTTCGCCCATGAACGACCTTGAATACCATAAACTCGGCCCATATCATCAGGCCCTTTGCGGTGAGGATTATTTAACCATTGCTCATTTTCATTGGCATTAGCATCCCATGTTTTCGTACCTAATGCTCGAAAGTCTGCGGCATTGTCATAACCACGAATATAACCAAGAATTTCAGCAATCGCTGACTTCCAGTAACTCTTTCGGGTAGTAATTAAGGGAAACTGATTATTAGCAACATCGTAGTTCAAATCGGCATTAATAACCGTCAGACATCGCTTGCCAGTACGTGTGTTTTCTATCCAATGTCCTTGGTCGATAATTCGATTACATAGATCAAGATACTGTTTCATGACAAACCCTAGCAATAATAATTAACAGCTATTATAACGAGCTTTACGTGATAAGTATTTTTCGTCAGGAAAGGCAAAAATTGTCGACAAATCTGTTTGGAACAGATTTGGATGTAACCCTGAAAGGGTGAAATATAAGGATGTATTTCATCAAAAAGCACAGTTTGCTCATGTAAATGAGCATTTTGAGACTATTTTTAACGCAGGCATGGCGGAAAAGACAACTCACGTAAAGGTCTCATAGCGAGTATTTCTGCATCCTATATAGTAGTGTGTCGCGACTGATGCCTAATAAACGTGCAGCACGTGAGCGGTTACCGGCTGCCATTTCTAATGCTTGCTCAATTAAGTCCAACTCAACTTGGGCTAATTTGATCCCTGTTGGCGGCAAGGTAAATAGATGTTCATTAGCAGCAACTTCAGGCATCATCTCAAGAGGTAAGTCTTCAGCATGCAATAATTTACCGGGATTTAATAAGGCCATACGCTGACAAAAATTAATCAGCTCCCGAACATTGCCCGGCCAAGCATAGGTCAACAAACAATGTTCAGCATCTTTAGAATAACGCACGACGGCATTAGTACCGGCAAGTTCACGGCCAAAGTGACGTAATAAAACAGTCGTATCTTCAGTTCGATCTTTTAATGCAGGCATCGTAATAGGCACGACCTGCAAGCGATAAAACAATTCTGCTCGAAAACGACCGGCTGTCACCTCATCCTGTAGATTCGTACTTGTTGCCGCCAAAATACGAACATTTGCCATATGCAGTTTATGACTACCTTGTAACTGACATTCACCTGCTTCTAAAAAGCGTAATACTTTAGCTTGGACAGAAAGAGGTAAGGCATTGACCTCGTCCAGAAACACCGTCCCACCATCAGCAGCTAACAATCGACCTCGATGTTCTATCTCACCCTCAGCATTACAGCGACCAAATAAATCGACTTCAATCCCTTCTTCTTGTAATGAGGGACAGTTAATCGTCACTAATGACTCGTCCTTACGACCACTTTCAGTATGTAACGCTTGAGCAAGTAACTCTTTCCCTGTCCCTGTTTCTCCATAAATCAATACACTCGCATCACTGGCCGCAATCATTGGAAGCGTGCGTAAAATGTGAGTAATTTGAGGAGAAGTCCCTAAAATATTAGTCATTAGCTCACTCCATATCCATTGCTGAATGATCGACAGGATGTACATGATTCACTGAATGGTCATGACCACCACTATGGTCCATTGGCCAAAATGCGGTAGCAAGTGCCATTAGAATAATAGACACGCCGGCAATTTGTCGTAAATGTTTGATTCTTGCCATTGAGGCCAAAAATCCAGTAAACAAACCAGCACCCATAACGGCAGGTAATGTTCCCACACCAAAGGCCAGCATAACTAATGCACCATTGACTGGGTCGCCAGCTGTTGCTGCCACCGCCAAACCAGCATAAACCAAACCGCACGGCAGCCAACCCCAAACCATTCCTAAAAAGAAGGCCTGAGAATGTTTTCGTACCGGTAATAACTTTTGACCAATCGGCTGTAATAACGTCCAAATTGGGCCACCTAAACGTTCCATTCGAGCAAACTTAGGGAACCAACCCGCTAAATAAAGCCCCATTGAAATCATTACAAAAACAGACAGGTAGCGTAATATCGCATGGCCATCAAATGCGGCTAAAGGCGAACTAATCAATCCAACAATGGCTCCAGCAACACCATAGCTTAAAAGGCGGCCTAAATTATAATTGAACACATAAGGAAACATCTTGCGCTGACTTTCTCGCACCTCTATCGGCAAGCTTAATGTTAATGCTCCAATTACGGAACCACACATAGCAATACAGTGAACAGTACTAAAAAGCCCAAGTAAAAAAGCAGTGATATAGGAACTTGTAAAACCATCGACCATTAAAGAAACCTTACGTTATTGATGCTAAATAGTGGCACATTAACAGATGATTTAAAAATCAAATTGCGTCATTTCACACACATATAGCCTATAAAACACAGTTTTACTGTCCATAAAGCTCTTAAACTATCTCGCAACTATTTTAGGAGTTCACCGTGAAATATTTTAAATTATTACCTTTACCATTCTTAATGATGGGTCTTCAATCAGCAGTGCATGCTGAACACATCAGCCTACCAACTATCTCTGTTGAAGGCATGGCAGGAGAAGCAACACCCTATGCTATTCCACCATTATCGATTGCATCACCTGATACCGGTGATATGATCAAACGCCTTCCCGGTGCCAATGTTAATAGTAACGGTCCACTCACCAGCATTGCTCAATACCGAGGCCTCTTTGGCGACCGCGTCAATGTCTTGATCGACGGTGTTCGCATCAGCCAAGCCGGTCCAAACCGTATGGATTCGCCATTAAGTTATTTGCCAAGCTCTCGTGTTGCAGATGTGGCTTTATATCGTGGTATTGCACCTGTCAGCTCTGGTATCGAAACCATTGGTGGCACAATTATGGCCAATTCAAAACAGGCTGAATTTGCATCAGGTGATGAAGCAGAATTCCACGGTAATGTAGCAGCGGGTTATGCTGAAAATGGTAATAGCCGTTATGCAGGAGTATTAGCAAGCGTAGCAACTAAAAACCACCGATTCCAAGTTGCAGGCAGCCTTGATCGTGGTGATGATCTTGAAGTGGATAGCGGCAAGATCATTCCCAGTGAACATGAGCGTGACACCGTTGGCGTAAGCTATGCTTTTCAACAAAATGGTAATAACTTAGAACTTGATATCGAGCATCATGATACCGGCGAAACAGGTACAGCAGCATTACCGATGGATATTATGCTTGCGCGTGGTGAAAATTATAAAATCAAATTCAGTAAAGATCTTAATAATGGCGGCAAAATTAGTGCGCGACTGAATTATCAAGATGCAGAGCATTTGATGAGCAATTATGAGCTACGAACCAACCCAGTTATGTTTATGAGCGGCATGCCAATGCGACGCCATGCGCTTACTGATGTTGAATCACAGGGTTATCACTTTGATTATTCTTTCAATGACTGGAAAGTAGGCTTCGATGGTGATCAGGCCGAGCACAATGGCACCATTTACAATCCAGATATGGCTGCTTTTTTTATCAAAAACTACAACGACATTGAGCGTGATCGCTACAGTATATTTACCGAATGGAATGGTCAACTCAATGAGAATTGGAAAGCAGAATTAGGTGCACGTTACAGCCGAGTTAATATGGATGCAGGCTTAGTAAGTAACAATGTAAACCCAATGGGAATGATGGCTCCTGTAATGATGCAAGACATGCAAACAAACGTAAATACTTTGCAAGTAGCATTTAATGACTCAGATCGTAGTCAAAATGAAAACCTTTTTGATTTAGCTGCTGTATTTACTCATAAAATTGATGATAACTTAGACATCGAATTTGGCTTAGCACGTAAAGAACGAGCACCAAGCTATCAAGAACGATACTTATGGTTACCAATGGAGTCTACTTCAGGTTTGGCTGATGGTAATAACTACATGGGTAATGTGGCTCTTGATAAAGAAACTGCTTATCAAGCAGAGCTAGGTTTTGATTGGCATACACCTAAAGCCGCTTTTTCACCTCGCGTATTTTATCATCACATCAATGACTACATTCAAGGCACAGCTTACAACTCAACAGGTATGATGGATCCAGTAATCATGTTAAATACTATGATGCGAACAACTGCTGAAATACCAACAGTGTTGCAATACAATAATGTTGATGCAAAACTTTACGGTATTGATGCCAACTGGTTTGTAGCAATGACAAACACATGGCAGCTAGATGGAACGGTAAGCTATGTT
>WTAY01000032.1 GCA_013139345.1 Methylophaga sp.
CCTATTTCTAAAAATTAGGCGTATCATTATCAACAGTCCCTGCGGTGTTCGATAGTGACGTTAGTTTCTTGACCCGATAAGCATTTATGCACGGGAATTGACTGGAAACAGGAGTGCATACTCATCCTGAATGAGCAGCCCAAAGTTTCCAAGATATTCCCACTTGAACCCCAAAATGGTTCGAGAACACTGTCGCAACGGCACTGCGGGGATTTTCAAAAATCCCTCCTCAAGTACAAGACCAAAACAAGAGATTCCTCTTGAACCAATTTACTGTTTTAATGGTGTTATCTGTTCAATTAACAGGCCACTAAAATGCATCAACGATTAAACATCTTATTTGGTTTTTTAGCTTTGTTAGTCGTCACTCCTTTTCTGCACGCTGATGACTTTTCTAATGCTGACCGTGTGAATAGTATTCTTAATGAAGTAGATGACCTGTGGCGTGGAGACTCCTCGTATACTGTAACGTCAATGCACGTTAAAACAGAACATTACACTCGCACCATGCGTATGGAAGGCTGGTCGAAGGGTAAAGAAAAAACCTTATTCAAGATCATTGAACCATTACGAGAAAAAGGTACGGCTACCTTAAAGTCCGGTAATCATATTTATACTTATCTGCCCAAAACAGATCGAACTATCAAACTCACCAGTGGCATGATGATGGGCGCATGGATGGGAAGTCATTTAACCAATGATGATTTAGTTAAAGAAGCGCGTTTAGAAGAAGATTATGATGCCAACATTAGTTTTGAAGGCAAACGTGATGGTCAGAATATTATCGAATTCACTCTCATTCCCAAATTAGATGCCGCTGTCGTTTGGGGGAAAGTAACATTAGTCATTTTAGCGGATAGCCATATTCCCATTATCGAATATTATTTTGATGAAGAGTTTATCTTGACTCGAACAATCAGTTTTAGTGATGTTAAATCACTCGGTGGACGTGAAAGGCCAACGGTTCTACGTGTGATTCCAGCAGATAAGCCTGATGAATATACTGAGTTTATTTATGAACAGCTGGAGTTGAATGTAGAAATTAGTGACCGTTTATTTTCACTATCAAGTCTAAAGAAGCGCTGAGATGAACTTTGTCAAATTAGCAGCACGAAATGTCTATCGAAGTCGTCATCGATCTTTGGTGACTATAGCTGCAATGGGATTTGCCTGCGCTATGATGATTGTTTTTTCATCATTAATGGAGGGTGTCATTGCGGGAAGTGAACGTAATGTCGTGGCAATGAATACAGGTGATATTCAAGTTCATCAACAAGGTTATCGTGATGATCCTGATATTTATAAAATGATTACCTCATCTGAAGCGCTAAGCGAATTAATTAGACAGGCTGGTTTTGTTGCATCGGAACGGGTATTTGCCTTTGGTTTAATGGCCAGTGATAACAGCTCATCAGGAGTGCAATTACGGGGTGTTGATTTGCGTTATGAATCAACCGTAACGGAGATTCATCAGCATATTATGACTGGAAGTTGGCTGGGTAATGATGCTCCTCGTGGGGTCGTTGTCGGTAAAAAACTGGCACGGTTATTAGATGTATCTGTGGGTGATGAACTTATTTTTGTCGGTCAAACAGCAGATGGATATATGGCGAATGATCGTTTTCATGTGCAAGGGACTTTAAAATCAATTGCATCAGATATAGATAGTTCGGCTGTATTGATGAGTAATGAAATGTTACGAGAATTGATTAGCTTGCCTGAACAAGGTGCACATCAAATTGTAATTATGCGAACAGATAGAACGCAAGATTTAGCTCTGGCAACTGAAGAGGTAAAAGTGCTAATTGAACAAGATTTAGAGGTTATGAACTGGCGACAGTTGATGCCTGTGATTAATCGATTCTTAGAAACTGCTCAGGTACAAACACTGATCATGTTGTTGTTTACCTATATTGCGGTGGCATCAATTGTCTTAAATGCGATGTTAATGAATGTGTTTGAGCGTATTCACGAGTTTGGAATTATGAAAGCAATAGGTGTTAAACCTTGGCAAATAGTACGGCTAGTGTATGCCGAAACATTGATTCAGGCCGCTGTGGCAAGTGTTGCCGGACTACTATTGGGAGCTGGCATTTCATGGTATTTTCAATACTATGGTCTTGACATGTCACCGCTTGCTGATGGAATGTCATTTGCTGGTGTGGCGCTTGATCCCATTTGGTATGCCGTTCTATCAGTAAACTCATTATTGACCCCTGTTGCCTTTCTATTTGTGATGGCAGCGGTTGCTGTTATTTACCCTGCTGCCAAAGTCGCACGTTTGCGACCTGTTGAAGCAATTCATCATCAATAGGAACTAGCAATGAACTTAAATACACTTGCTTGGCGAAACCTGTGGCGACATAAACGAAGAATGCTGATTACGGCATCTTCAATTGCATTTGGTGTGTTGCTTGCTGTGACATTCACTGGTGCTGGTGACTATTTTTATACCAGAATGATTGATGCAGGCGCTAATATGGGCATGGGACATATCACCTTA
>WTAY01000085.1 GCA_013139345.1 Methylophaga sp.
CGACAGACAGATTTCATCATAATCTTCGATGAAGTTTTCGACATCATCTTCAGTGAGACCAAGATGTATTTGTAGGCTTTCTAAAGACTCAGGAATAACTTCATTTAGACGTGCGTTATGACTGTTAATTTGTTCTTCTAAAAGGTGGGCCAAGCTGATAATTGCGGTTTGTTGTTGAATGATATCGCTTGTTTCGATAAAGGGTGCTCGATGGTGGAAGTCAGCAAGAATCTGTCCTGTAATTTCCGGTAACCGACATGACGTAATAAAACTTGCGGTTACTTCGTCATGAATAACGCCAAATGTTTCATTTTCTAACTGAGATAGGGTAGATGTATTGTCTATAGATATAGCAGTTTGAACGATTTTACCATATTGATCTGGATAATTACTTGCCAGAACCAATGCACCCATATCATGAATGAGTGCGGCTAACTCAATGTCATCAGCTAAATGAGGGAAGTGTCGTTTGGCGATAAGTTTTGCAATGAGTGAGACTGCTTGGCTATGCTCCCATAAAAGCTGAGATGTATCATCTGGCTTAGTAAAACCACGCATTGTTGCGACCATAATTGCAGCACGTAGGGCTTTAGCACCCAACACTGAAATAGCGCGATTAACATTGGTTATTTCTGTTGCAGAGCTATACATGGGGGAATTAGCATATTTAAGCAACGTTGCAGATAATGCCGGATCACGAGAGATAATGTCACTTAGTTCAGGGAGGCTATAGTCATCTGATGCAATCAATTCCATTGCAGCGATGCCGTCCGGAGAAACTGTTGGCATTTTTAAACGAGATAGATCTATAGACATGGCATTCATTGCTCTGTTAAGTAGAAATTGCCTAGATTATGGCGAAAAGGAGTGACATCATCAAGGACTTTGACTGATGAATTTTCCAAAAGAACGACTTCCTTGACCTACGTCAATCGTTGCCGTCACTTGTTGCGTTGATGTATCGATAATTGATACAGAGCCATCCCCCCAATTTACAACATAAACAAACTTACCATCAGGCGTGATATCAATACCTTCAGGTGAATCACCGACATCAATAGTACTGATTATCGATGGGTTAACAGTATCAATCACCGAAATGGTACTGTCATCCTGATTAGTTACATAGAGGTATTGTCCATCAGGGCTTACAACAGCACAATAAGGCCATGATCCAACATTGATAGTACGGGTGACTTTAGCTTGATTGATATTGATAACGCTGACATCACTGGAGCGAACATTGACGCTATAGAGTGTCTTGCCATCAGGAGATAGAGCCAGGCCGAAAGGGGCAGTGCCAACAGTAATTGTGTGTAAAATTTGATTCGTTTTAGTGTCGATAATCATTACCGTATTGTCATCACGGTTAGCAACGTAGAGATGTTGATTATTAACAATCATTCCGGCAGGTGAATTACCGACTGGAATGGTGGTTATTATTTTCTGTGTATGGCTATCTACAACACTGATTTTATGTTGAAACCAATCTGCAATATAGACAAGAGAACCATCATGATTTGTGGCGATACCTACAGGTCCTGCACCCACTGGGATATGTGCTGTGACGTTCAACGTAGTTGTATCGAGGAGTGTTATATCCAGACCTTCTGGATTGCTTATAAAAGCGGTGTGGCCATGTTTACTTACAGCGATACCGGCAGGTCGATGACCGATATCAATTGTTTTTATGACTGCTTGAGTTTCTGTATCAATCACACTGAGATTGTCACTCAGTTGATTAGTGATATAGGCATAGGGTACATGCTGAGATTCACAGGCTGTGATAGATAAAGTGAAGGCAATAAAAAAGGCGGCCTTAAACAAGGCCGCCTTTAAAAATACTAAGCAAGATTGCTTTGGCATTTATTTTTCCATAACTACTTTTAAGTTTTCTAAACCTGCAGTGATAACGCCTTTAATTGAGTTAACTGCATCTTTATCACTTTGACCTTCAGGAACTGGAGGGTTATCCATGAATGAACGGTAGAATTTAGATTTCCACTGAACTTCACTACCACCATCAACTGCTTTTACAGTGATCCATGATTTGTAAGTTGCAACAGGTAATGTGAAGTAAGGAGTGTCTTTACTGTTAAATGTAATTGTTTTAACAACAGACATACCCGTAATTTTGTATACCAGCATCATTTTCTCATCATCAACCTTCTGAAGCTCTTCAGTGATGGTTGGGTTACCTTCAGATGCAAGCGTTAAAACACGCGTTGTATCACTGGTCATTTCTGTACTTGCAACGGCTGGGTGCCAGTTATGTAAACCACCAAAGTCTTTAATCGTTGCCCATACTTTTTCAGGTGAAGCATTGATTGTGATTTTTTCTTTTACTTGCTGGCGACTAGGACCATGTGCTGATGAAACCATTGGCAAAGCAACAAGTGCTGCGACAATAAAAACTAAAAACTTCTTCATTATTCTCTCCGATTATTTTGATGTTTTTTACGAGCATGAGCATACAATGAGAGCATCAATATGCGTTAAAAGTTCCCGTAACTAGAAACTAGTGGCGGCTACTGTAGCTGAAAGATGTAGATTTTTCCACAAGCAGATTTGACTTAATTGCCCATATTACTGAAAATTAACGTCCTTTTTTGTTTATATATTCATTTGTTGGAGAGTAAAGTGCCACTGATCAAAATCAGGGATTTGCACTTCTATCGTGGTGATAGAGCGATTTTTGAAGGGGTAAACATAGATATTTACCGTGGAAAAATCACTGCCATTATGGGACCAAGCGGTACCGGAAAGACGACTTTATTGCGCTTAATCGGCGGACAATTGCGCCCCGATCGCGGAACTATCGAAGTTGATGGCCAAGATGTGCATAAACTTTCCCGTTCGGAATTGTATGAATTGCGCAAGCGTATGGGCATGTTATTTCAAAGTGGCGCATTGCTAACAGATATTCCAGTATTTGATAATGTTGCCTTCCCATTGCGAGAGCATACTGACTTACCAGAAAGCATGATTCGTGATTTGGTATTGATGAAATTACAGGCGGTTGGATTGCGTGGAGCACGTGATTTGATGCCCTCTGAATTATCAGGTGGTATGGCAAGGCGTGTTGCTTTAGCAAGAGCGGTTACATTAGATCCGATGATGGTTATGTATGATGAACCTTTTACTGGGCAAGATCCTATTTCGATGGGAACCTTAGTGAACTTAATTCATAAAATGAATGATGCTATGGACTTAACAAGTATTGTGGTGTCTCATGATGTGGCAGAAACAGCAGAGATAGCAGATGTCATTTATTTATTATCAGAAGGTAAAGTCATTGAAAAAGGCTCACCAGTGCAATTGAAACGCTCTTCATCTCAATGGGTGCAACAATTTATGCAGGGTCTGCCTGATGGCCCAGTGCCTTTCCATTATTCGAACGTAAGCTTGGCTGACGATCTATTTGAACAAGAGGAGTCTGCATGATAGAGACAATTCGTAACCTTGGCCGTTGGGGGCTAGGGATCTTTGAAAGGTTGGGGCGTGGACATCTATTTTTATTTCGAATAATTGCGGGTATCCCTGAAATACTCTTACGCCCAGCATTATTAGTTCAACAGTTATTTTCGGTCGGTGTACTGTCTGTTTTCTTGATTCTTATTTCTGGATTATTTGTCGGAATGGTCTTGGGGTTACAAGGTTATAACACCTTAGTAGACTTCGGAGCAGAAGAGTCGTTAGGTGTTTTAGTATCCCTGTCCCTTGTTCGTGAACTGGGACCTGTGGTGAGTGCATTATTATTCGCTGGTAGAGCTGGATCTGCATTAACAGCAGAGATTGGCTTGATGAAAAGCACTGAGCAATTGTCAGGGATGGAAATGATGGCGGTTGATCCTATTCATCGAGTGATTGCACCTAGATTTCTAGCAGGGATAATATCCATGCCTTTATTAGCAGCCTTATTTAGTGCTGTAGGTATCTATGGTGGATTTCTAGTTGGACATGGCTTATTAGGCGTTGATGATGGCGCTTTCTGGTCACAAATGCAGGTGAAGACAGATTGGTATGATGACGTTTTAAATGGCGTGATTAAAAGTATTGTATTTGGTTTTGTAGTGACATGGATTGCACTATTTGAAGGTTATGACGCAACCCCGACATCGGAAGGGGTAGGACGAGCAACGACACGCACAGTTGTGCATTCGGCGTTTGCTATTTTAGGGTTAGACTTTGTGCTAACAGCGCTGATGTTTGGAGAAGGGTAAATGATGCAAAATAAGAGTACTGAAATTACGGTTG
>WTAY01000034.1 GCA_013139345.1 Methylophaga sp.
CAGCGATGATCACTGCCAATTAATAAGCGACAAATATGAGGAACCATCATGCCAATAAAACCAATTGCGCCACATAAGGCAACAATGGCACCGACACAGAGAGAGGTAACAAAAAAGAGTATATAGCGGATGTATTGAACAGATACCCCGCGACTGAGGGCGATATCATCACCCGCCACTAGAAGGTTAAGTTCTCGCCGAAGCCATAATATAACCGCAGTACAAAGCGCCACAAAAGGCAGTAATTGCAAAATATCACGATAACCGACAGTCGTTAAACTGCCCATTAACCAACGCAGAATTTGGAATGAATCGGTGAGATCACTGAGGTATTGAGTGAACAAAATAAGACTAGAAAAGAAAAAGCTAATCGCGACACCGGTTAATAATAATGTTTCAGGGGAAAAGCCATTTTGATAACGGCTAATGCTGTAGACAAAGCTAATGGCGATTAAAGAGCCGAGAAATGCAGCAAAAGTGCCACCATCAAAGCCGAACAGAGTGAAACTAAAACCAAGATAAACATAGATAGCAGCCCCCAGAGAACCACCGCTGGCAACACCCAGAGTGAAAGGGGTGGCAAGTGGGTTATGGAACATTGCTTGAAACACCATGCCGCACAAGGCTAACCCTGCCCCAGCGATAAACGCGAACAAGACTCTAGGGATGCGTAATTGAGTCAGAATATGATGTTGAATCTCAGCGTTACCAATGGCTAGGCCAAGATAGTGGCTTACAACTAAAATAAGCAGTGTAGCTAGAGCAATGAGGGTTAAGGTATTTCTTGCAGTCATTGTGTCATCTCACTGGGTAAAGCAACTAACGCACCCGTTTGTGGGTGAGTGGCAAAGACAAATTGTTGGTCATAAAGCGCGTGTAAATGCTCATATTGTAACAATTCTGATGACGGGCCATTCCACATCACTTTGCCATGTTTAAGTGCCAAAATATGATTACTGTGTTGTGCGGCATGGTTTAAATCATGACTTACTTCAATAATGCTGATGCCATGGTGTTGATTTAGATTTTGAATAAGTTGATGTACTTCAACTTGATGATGAGGATCGAGAAAGCTCGTCGGCTCATCTAAAAGCAATAAGGGGGATTGCTGACATACCGCAGCGGCAATCATGACACGTTGGGCCTCACCACCACTTAAAGTCGTCATTTGGCGATAAAGAAAGTCTTCTGTATTGGTAATGTTTACAGCATGGTCTAGTGCATTTTGGTCTTCTTTTGACCAGTCAGAAAAAGTAAAGTGATGGGCGTATCGAGCCATTTTTATGAAGTCGATCACACTAAAATTAAGTTGATGACCATGTGCTTGAGGCACATAACTTATTTGGCGAGCCAGTTCTTTTTGAGATAAGGATAATAAGGGCTGTTGATTTAGTTTAATGTCACCAGAACTTGAGCCCACAATACCCATCAATACTTTTAAGAGTGTACTTTTACCCGCACCATTAGGGCCCAAAATACAAAGGTAATCCCCCTGTTCAAATTGAAAACTAATCGAGGATAAAAGGGATTTATCCGCTATTTCAACAGAGAGTTCTTGGACATCTAATAAAATGCTCATTGTGCAGGTTCATCCCACTCTAATTCTGGATGAATTAATCGAGCCATTTTGTTCAGTAATTTGAATATTCTTGGACCCGGAATGGTGGCATAGTTTTCTTCAATAATATGAAAACGATTATTTTTGATAGCGTTAACATGCTTGAGAGACTGCCATTGTCGTTTCACCTGAGAAAGATCAGCATCGTGATCAGATGCTTCAGGGAAAACATCAAGAATCACATCAGGGTTAATCTGCATAATGCCTTCAATAGACAATGATGGTACTTTTAAATGCTTACCTTGATACGCATTCTTTCCACCGGCAAGAAGAATGAGATCATTATAAAAATCATGTTGTCCTGCGATATAGATATTTTTCACATGCTCACTTCCCATACTATGTCCCATTGTCACCATTACTTTAGGGCGAGAAAGAGTACTTACTTTATCTGCAACATCACTTATCTGTTGTTCAATATGAGCTAGTAATGTTTGCGCTTGCTGTTGATGTTGAGTGGCATCACCAATGATTTTAATACTGTCTTTTATGTCAGATAAGTTGGTGGTATAAACCGCTAGCGTGGGGATGTTAAGTTGTTGAAGCTGGTCGACAGTGTACTGTCGTGTTGCGCCTAAAATAACCAAATCAGGTTGCAGGGCGACAATTGCTTCAATATTCGGATCAACAAAACCACCGACTTTAGGCAAACTATTCACCTTGGCTGGGTAGTCACAATAACGAGTAACGGCGACAACCTCGTCATCAAGCCCTAAAGCAAAGGCGATCTCAGTAATACTCGGTGAAAGAGTAATAATACGCTGTGGCATTATTGGTGGTGATTTTTTAGTCACAGGGGCATTATTTAAACCAAATAGTGCAACTAGAAAAATAACCAAAAATAAGATGAGCGGCCAAAACTGACGCATTTAGTTTGAACCTTAAAGAAAATCAAACATTATATACCGATGTCACTTCAAGCTTCATGGCTCAAGTGTGGTTTATGCCTAAGTTACTTGAAGATGTAGGTTTTTCATTTCGTCATTTCCATGAAAATGGGAATCCATGGACAGTGAAAATGGTCACTATCGTTGGATCCCCGTTTTCACGGGGATGACGAGCTTTATTAAGTTAACTGCATCTTTAAGTTGTTTGAGTCTTGTGCAGATTAATTTTGATTTGAGGGTGTCACCCTCATCCCAACCTTCTCCCTCAAGGGAGAAGGAGCTAAGGTGTTAACTTTCTCAAGAAAAAATCTCAGCTATTAGCTCCCTCTCTTGTTGGAGAGGGCTGGGGTGAGGAGGTGAAATTAAGGATTGAGATGCTTATGCTAAAAGACACAAAAAGCACATAGATATAAAGATGCTTATGTGGTTTGATAAGGGAATAACCATTATCAGTAATCAATACCTTGCCTAAAACATGTTTAAATCCCACTGAAACACGCAGATTGAAGTGTCATGGGTATAATGAACAATTACACTTCAATCATGAGAAAAAAGTGAAACACTTACAACATATTTTTGATTCAGCAGATAAATTGTACTCAATGGATGATATTGATAAGGCATTGACCGATGTAGCTGAGTCATTGAGCCAAACCTTTTCTCAGTCAAATCCACTCTTGTTATGTGTAATGAATGGCTCGGTATTAACAACGGGGCATTTATTACCCAAGTTAAACTTCCCCCTAGAATTAGATTATATTCATGTCAGTCGCTATGGTGACAAAACCGTGGGAGGGGAGCTCAATTGGTTTCATAAACCCGCCACTGAATTAAAAGATCGTACCGTCATTCTGGTTGAAGATATTTTTGATGAAGGGGTTACCGTACAAGCACTACGAGAACACTGTGAACAAGCAGGTGCAAAGTCCGTCAGTTGTGTAACGCTGATTGATAAATTGCATAACAATAAAGTGGGTGTGTTGCCAGAATACGTAGGGTTAACCGTCCCCAATCGCTATGTGTTCGGTTTTGGTATGGACTATCAAGGTTATTGGCGGAACGCCCCCGGCATTTATGCGGTGAAAGAGGAAGACGAAGCATGACCATAGCGATTATTGGTGGAACGGGGTTAAGTTCATTAGCAGGTCTTGAGATTATTGAACAACGAGAGGTCGATACGCCATTTGGTAAGCCTTCCTGTGTGTTATCAATAGGCGAGCTACAAGGTCAAGCCGTTATATTTCTACCTCGGCATGGTAATGGACATACATTGCCACCGCATAAGGTGAACTACCGAGCAAACATCTGGGCATTACACTCAATGGGTGTCGATAAGATTATTGCAGTCGCTGCTGTTGGCGGGATTCGTGATGATATGTCACCGGGTGTATTAGCGGCACCTGATCAGATTATTGACTATACCTAT
>WTAY01000212.1 GCA_013139345.1 Methylophaga sp.
ATTGATTCTGATGAAGCATCTTGGAATACAGATAAAGTATTCCCTGATGGTAATAAAGGACATCGTCCTGGCGTTAAAGGTGGTTACTTCCCAGTTCCTCCAGTCGATTCATTACAAGACATGCGTAGTGCAATGTGTTTGACACTTGAAGAAATGGGTCAAGTCACTGAAGTTCATCATCATGAAGTTGCAACAGCGGGCCAATGTGAAATTGGTACTAAGTTCAACACATTGGTTAAAAAAGCAGATGAAGTTCAAGCACTTAAATATGTTGTACATAACGTAGCACATGCTTACGGTAAAACAGCGACATTCATGCCTAAACCAATCGTTGGTGACAACGGTAACGGAATGCACGTTCACATGTCTTTATTTAAAGATGGTGAAAACTTATTCTCTGGTAACAAATACGGTGGTTTATCTGAAACTGCATTGTATTACATCGGTGGTGTAATCAAGCATGCTCAAGCACTAAATGCATTCACAAACGCAAGTACAAACAGCTACAAACGTTTAGTACCTGGTTTTGAAGCACCAATCATGTTGGCATACTCTGCACGTAACCGCTCTGCATCGATTCGTATTCCTTTTGTTAACAATCCAAAAGGTCGTCGTGTTGAAGTGCGCTTTGGTGACTCAACTGCAAACCCTTACTTAGCATTTGCTGCATTATTAATGGCCGGTCTTGATGGTATCAAAAACAAGACTCACCCTGGTGATGCAATGGATAAAGACTTGTATGACTTGCCGCCTGAAGAAGAAGCAGCAATTCCACAAGTTTGTTACTAATTAGATCAAGCTTTAGATGCATTAGATAAAGATCGTGCATTCTTAACTGATGGCGGTGTTTTCACTGATGATCAGATCGATGCGTATATTGAATTGAAGATGGAAGAAGTCACACGTTTACGTATGGAAACTCACCCGGCTGAATTTGATTTATACTACAGTTGTTAGTTTAAAGTCGCATAAAGCATAATAAAAGACGCCTCCATATTTATGGGGGCGTTTTTTTATGTCTGAGAGTTGCAGATGTTATATGAGTGGCCTATGATGCAGAGTATGAAATATGGACTGTTACTCTTATTATTTATTGCCTCAGCGGCGATGCAAGCTCAGGTTTATCGTAGTGTCGATAAAAATGGCAACGTTGTTTATACCGATGTTGCAAGTGATAATGCCGAAGAAGTTATTATTGATATTGCTCCAAGCTATAGCCCACCGCCTACAGTTCCTTTAGCAACTGAAGGTAAAGATACTGAAGAAGAAAATAATGGCGCAATGCCGTTATATAAAGTCAGTATAACGAGCCCTACACAAAATGAATCCTTCCAAAACCCCGAAGCAGTGTCAGCAACGGTCAGTATTGAACCTAAACTAAATGGTCTTAGAGCTGACAAATTATTATTTAAGTTGGATGGGAGAAATGTAGGTAAAGCCCAATCTTCTGAAGCAATTAGCCTTACAAATTTAGAAAGAGGAAGTCATATTCTTGTGGTTTCTGTTGTAAATAAGGCTGGAAAAGTATTAACACGAAGTAAATCTATTTTATTTCATATTCATCGCGCTTCTGTCGCACAGTAAAAATCCACCGACAAACTAACTGCACTATAATGGTGCGTAAAAGGGTGTGTTTTATAGCTAACCCTTATATACTTGAGTAGTTACTTTATTTACAAGATGTATAAAAGCAATTAAACCAATAGGTTAACGTTATTCATTCCTGTTGGTAACCGAGTTGGATCGTTAATTGCTCATATGGATAATTATGAATCCTCTTTTGCTTAGAACGCCTCTATGACAACGTTATTGCCCTGCCAAGATATTATCGACAGTCTAACCACTGCTATTGTGGTAATGGATAATGAGTTGCGGGTGAATATTCTAAACTCTGCAGCCGAAGTTCTCTTTGGAATGAGTCAACGTCAAGCGTCATCTATTCCTATTCAAGCCTTGTTACATGGCGATTGTGAATTACTAGCAGGCTTGAGTCGAGTCCAAAAAACAGGTCAGGAACTGATTGAGCGAGAAGTAAAACTATATCTACCGAGTAAAGGCGACATTGTTGTTGATTGCTCAATTAAAGTTGTTGAAAACTTAGACATGGAACAGTCTTATATTCTGCTTGAGTTGGCACAATTAGATTTTCAACAACGTATTAGTCGTGATGAAAGCTTGCATACACAACAGCAGGTTTTACGAGGGTTAGCCCACGAAATAAAGAATCCTCTAGGTGGCTTGAGAGGGGCGGCTCAGTTATTAGAGCGTCAGTTAGACTCTGATGATTTGAAAGAATATACAGCCATTATCATTAGTGAAGCAGACCGCTTACAAAACCTTATGACAAGAATGCTGGGTTCACATCATCAGCCAGAACATACTTCTGTGAATATTCATGAAATATTACAACGAGTGAGACAACTCACCTTTGCTGAAGTTGATAATCGATTGGTGATAAAAGGAGACTATGATCCGAGTATTCCAGAGCTTCATGTAGATTTTGATCAGCTAGTTCAAATATTCCTAAATATTGTCAAAAATGCTGTGCAAGCATTACATGGTGCAGGACAAATCATATTAAGAACGCGTGCTGTACGAAATATTAGTATCGATCAAAAACGATACCGCCTAGGTGTTTGCATCGATATTGAAGATGATGGGCCGGGTATCCCTAAAGACTTACAAGAAAGTATGTTCTTTCCTTTGGTTACTGGGCGTGCTGAAGGCACAGGCTTAGGACTCTATTTAGTTCAAAATTTAATACAGCGTAATAAAGGGATGGTGTCATGTATAAGCCAGCCTGGACGTACTGTTTTTTCTGTAATTTTCCCTTTGGAGCAAGCACGTGGCTAAAAAATCAAACGTATGGGTTGTTGATGATGACCGCTCAATACGCTGGGTGTTACAAAAGTCTTTAGAAGCTGTAGAGCTTAATGTACGCGTATTTGAAAGTGCGCTTGACGTTCTTGAAGGGATAAAAACGGAGACACCAGATGTACTAGTGAGTGATATTCGTATGCCAGGTATGAGTGGTCTAGAGTTACTTGCTGACATTAAGAAAAACTTACCAGATTTACCCGTTATTATTATGACGGCATATTCCGATTTAGATAGTGCTGTATCAGTGTATGAAGGTGGTGCGTTTGAGTATTTGCCAAAACCTTTTGATGTTGATGAAGCAGTAGAATTAGTCCAGCGTGCTATTGAGCATTATCAAGATCAGCATATTGATGAAGAAGAGCCTGTTGCATTAGGCATGGAAATAATTGGCGAAGCACCTGCGATGCAAGAGGTGTTTAGATCGATTGGTCGCTTAGCTCGTTCAAATATTACTGTTCTCATTAATGGTGAGTCAGGAACGGGTAAAGAACTGGTTGCTAATGCACTGCATAAGCATAGCCCTCGTCGAAGTTCACCTTTCATTGCCCTTAATATGGCAGCAATTCCCAAAGAATTGATGGAGTCTGAATTATTTGGCCTTGAAAAAGGTGCATTTACTGGCGCTCATGCCATGCGAAAAGGTCGTTTTGAGCAAGCAGATGGTGGCACATTATTTCTTGATGAAATTGGCGACATGCCACTTGAGTTACAAACTCGACTTCTAAGAGTATTATCTGATGGTGAGTTTTTCAGAGTGGGGGGGCATAATGCAGTACGAGCAGATGTTCGTATTGTTGCGGCAACCCATCAAAACTTAGAAGAACGAGTTGAACGCGGAGAGTTTAGGGAGGACTTGTTTCATCGCCTCAATGTTATTCGCATACAGATTCCCGCGCTCAGAGAACGACGCGAGGATATACCAGCATTAGCAGGTTATTTTTTGAATAAAGCGGCAACCGAATTAGATGTGTTGGTAAAAACATTATCACCAGAGGTTGAGAGCTACCTGAGTCAGTTAGCTTGGCCGGGTAATGTGAGACAGTTAGAAAATACATGTAGATGGTTAACGGTAATGTCGCCGGCAAAGATTGTACAAGTAGATGACCTACCAAGTGAATTGATGACGGAAGCCTCCATTGAGCTTAAAGGGGCGGGGAACTGGCAAACACTATTCAAACAGTGGGCTTCTCAAAAGGCATTAACCGGTCAAGAAGGTACTTTATCCGACGTAATACCAATGGTTGAACAATTGTTGATGGAGGTTGCATTAGAGAAAACGGCTGGAAAACGTCAAGAGGCAGCCAAGTTATTAGGCTGGGGTCGCAACACTCTAACAAGAAAGTTAAAAGATAATTAAATATTAGCTTGCATGCATAATATAATGGCCGTATAATTCTCGGCTTAATCAGGTGCGGGGTGGAGCAGTCTGGTAGCTCGTCGGGCTCATAACCCGAAGGTCGTTGGTTCAAATCCAGCCCCCGCTACCACTTGAATTACAGAGCCCCTATAATGGGGTTTTTGTTTATCTGGAGATTTGAAATTGGGCCGTGGGCCCTTTTTTTTTACATAATTATGGCTGTTAGCGATCAAGTTGAACAATTAATTGAGCTACCTATCGAATCACTCGGTTATGAGTTGGTAGGTGTTGAATATATAAAGAATGGTAGTAATACTATTTTGCGAATCTATATTGATGCAGAACAAGGAATTGGTATAGAAGACTGTGAGCGCGTCAGTCACCAGGTAAATGGTATCTTAGAAGTCGAAGATCCTATCAACAGTGCCTACTCTCTAGAAGTATCATCACCAGGTTTTGACCGTCCATTATTTAAAGCCAAAGATTTTGAGCGTTTTGTAGGTAATGAAGTAAAAATTTCAATGAAATTACCGATACAAGGTCGCCGAAATTTTAAAGGTGTATTGCAAGGTTTTGATGACGGTGAAATATTGATTGTAGTCGATGGTGAAGAGTATGGATTACCACTAACAAAGTTGGCAAAAGCACGACTGGTTGCCTAAAAAAGCGTATTATAAATAGTTGATCTGAACAGGTTTAGTTGGGTTTTAATAAAAAACTCATTGGGGGAATAGTGAATAATAAAGAAATCTTATTGGTCGTTGATGCCGTATCGAATGAAAAGGGTGTCGGGAAAGAAGTTATTTTCCAAGCGATAGAAGCTGCACTAGCATCAGCAACACGTAAAGGTAGTGATAGTGAGCTTGATGCTCGCGTTGTGATTGATCGTGAAACTGGAGATTATGAAACATTCCGCCAATGGTTAGTTGTTGAAGATTCTGAAGAAGAGCTTGAATCACCAGAAACACAAATTAAACTTAGCGATGCACTAGAAAAACAAGCAGATATTGAAGTAGAAGCTTATATTTCTGAGCAAATAGAATCTGTTGCGTTTGGCCGTATTGCGGCACAAACAGCTAAACAAGTTATCGTACAGAAAGTGCGTGAAGCAGAACGTGCACAAGTTGTTGAGCAATACCAAGATAAGTTAGGCCAGTTAATCATGGGTACAGTTAAGCGTGTTGAGCGCGGTAACGTAACACTTGATTTAGGTGGCAATGCCGAAGCGTTTATTCCTCGCGAAGAAATGATTCCAAGAGAGAGTTTTAGAACAGGTGATCGCGTTCGTGGTTATTTGAAAGAAATTCGTCCAGAAGGTCGTGGCCCTCAATTATTGCTGAGTCGAATGGCGCCAGAAGTACTTATTGAACTATTCAAATTA
>WTAY01000172.1 GCA_013139345.1 Methylophaga sp.
TACTTCGTCATTCCCATGAAAATGGGAATCCATGGGCAGTGAAAATGACCACTATCGTTGGATCCCCGTTTTCACGGGGATGACGAGCTTTATTAAATCAACTGCATCTTCATTTATCATGGGTATAGATCATTTATATCATTTATATCATTTATATCATTTATATCATTAGTGATTTTATCTGTGCTGTTACAGCACTGGCATTACCTTGAATGTTATAGCCCCCCTCTAAGACGGAAATAATTCTACCGCCACAGTGCTTGTCCGCTATCGCTTTAATAATCTCAGTCAACTCAACAAACCCATGGTCAGTAATGTGATGACAGCCTAAAAGATCATCTTGTCGACTATCAAAACCTGCCGAAATAAGAATAAGTTCGGGTGAAAAATCATCGATTACAGGTAACAACTTTTCTTTAAACGCTTGGGTAATATCATTATCAGTAGCACCACAATCTAAATGCACATTAATATTAAATCCCTCTCCAGCTCCCTCACCTTTTTTTGAAGGAGACCCAGTACCAGGATAAGCAAACATGTCGTGAGTTGAGAAATAAAGTACATCAGGATCAGAATAAAACGCCCACTCAGTACCATTACCATGATGGTAGTCCCAATCGACAATCAATACCTTTTTAACACCATACTGTTTCTGGGCATAACGTACTGCAATAGCGACATGATTGTAATAACAAAACCCCTCCTCTTTTCCCTCATTATGAGCATGATGTCCTGGAGGTCGAGAAGCACAAAAAGCATTGTCTACTTCATCTAAGAAAACAGCATCTATGCTTGCCAACACACCTGCTGTTGCAAGCAATGCGTGCTGATGTATTGTAAGGTTTCGGGCTTTAATTGAGTCAATATGCTGCTGTGAATGAACTAATGTTAGCCACTTTTCACTGTCTTTTTTGGGTGCAATTATTGATACTGAATTAACAATATTATGCTCTTGCAACTGCTCTGTAATCGCCTGATAACGTGCTGGAGATTCAGGATGAGCTTGATTGATCTGGTGCTGAGAAAATCGCTCATCAAGCACAAGCCCCGTACGGCGAGATATCGTCATAGCTCTCACCTCTTTGGCTAGAGCCATCATCATAGATAATGCAAGAAATTGCCTTCTCTTCACCTTGTTACCTCGATACTAATGCCACTCATTACTAGAGAAAGATAACATATGCCCCATTCCTTTCAACAATATTATGACGATACTAACGAGTACGCCTATTTATTAAAGAGTGATCTCTTCACATAGAAATATCATCACATGGTAATTTATAATTTGGCAGTCGATTAAGCAATATTTAAATATGTATGCACTGAAAATGAAAAAAGTAATCGTTTCTAAAATAGCAAACCTTATAAGTAGTAATCAGCTTCTAATAATAGAATTCAAGTTATACTTTCAATCTTAATGGAACACGTTAGTTTTATACTAAAATATAAATAAGGATATTCATGAATATAGCTGAAAATTACACCACATCACTCTATGAAATTTTAGGCGAAGATACACAGAAATATACATCTACATCGGTTAGCGGCGGTGGTGGCTATGTTTCAGGAGCTAACGGCACGGTTTACGGAGGAACGGCACCTGTCACCTCAACGACAAATTATCACAGCGATCAAGATATTTGGGTACGAAACATAGAAACAGGTAATGAAAGGAAATTTGAGTTTAATTCATATAATATTGCTGTAAGACCGGGGCATAAGATTTTATGCTCATGGAGCAATAAAAGTGAAAAATTAGAACGTATCATTAACATTTCTACTGGCACGACCTATGCTGGAGATGGTGTTTATAATGACTGGACTGGTGCCGGTAAAGTATTTAGTGGGTCAGGTGGTGCATTTTGGACTTCTTTTCTTCGTCTTTCTTGGTGGCCAGCCATTCCTTTTTTCTCAGTTTTACATGCCCTTTTTGCATTCTTCAAATACTTCATTTCAGGTACAGGGCCGTATTGGAATGAAAAAGCGCCCAGTATTAAAAAGAATGGCATGATGTTACTTATTACTGATGCTCTTTTATTTTTTTGGGCTATGAATATTGCCAATCAATGGAGGGTGTCTATGGCTGATTGGATCGTGTATATGATCGTTGCCGTGATCCCTCTCACTATTCTCCATATGAAAATCATCAAGGCTGAGTTTGAGGTTGTGAAAGCTCATAGTGACGAATTAGATGCCTATTTAGGTAACTATATTTCAGCTAATAGAAGTAAGTTTTCTGAACAGTAAATCGCTGCTCGCCTAGACCGCTTGCAACAATAGAGCTACAAATAGTGCTACTATCACATGTACACAATAACTTTTAATAAAAGTATTTTATGGATGAATCACTTAGCAGTATCATGGATAAGGTTTCTGAAGTTCCTATTACCAATGAACAAATGGAATATTTATTGCTACTTCAGCAAGAAATATTAGGCAAGCTTGCCGTTGGAAATCAGCATCAAGAAACATTAGATGATTTATGCCGAAGCGCTGAATCAATGCTACCCAATGCCGTTGCTTCCATCATGCTCTTCACTGATGACAAAAACAGTCTAACGGTAAGAGCTGCACCCAACATTCCTATTGAAGCAAGCAAAGCCCTCAATGGGCTAATTCCTGGCGAGTATAGTGGTTCTTGTGGAACAGCAGTATATAGAAATGTAGCTCAATTTGTATCTAATACAAAGGAAGATACTCGCTGGGCAGCTTCTGCATTTCAAGACTTTGCAAAAATTTTTGGCATTAATGCTTGCTGGTCCATGCCCATTCGAGGTGATAATAAGTTAGCGATTGGCTCGTTTGCTCTCTCCAGTATGGAAAAGCGTAATCCTCAAAAATTTCACAAAAAATTATTAGAAACATGTGCTGATATTGTTGCCATCATTCTAAAAAGAGAGGCAGAAGAGAAACAGCTCAAGTTCCTTGCTCATTATGATGCTTTAACAGGGCTGCCTAACCGTACGCTATTTGCTGATCGCTTCAACCAAGCTATAGCCCACAGCAAACGTAGTAACAGTTTACTCGCCATTTGCTTCCTCGATTTAGATAACTTCAAAGCAATTAATGACAATTATGGTCACGATGCAGGCGATAAATTATTAATTGAAGTTGCCAAGCGCATTACAGCTACTATTCGAGACGAAGATACCGTATCACGTCAGGGTGGGGATGAGTTCACGCTACTATTACGAGATATTGACTCACCTAGCCAATGTGAGAAATTGCTAGAACGTATCAATCACTCTTTAGCACAATCTCATATTATTAATGGCCGCCCTCATAAGGTTTCTGCATCAATTGGCACAACACTCTATCCTCTTGATAACACAGATCTGGATACCTTAATCCGTCATGCAGATCAGGCAATGTATCACGCAAAGCTTTCCGGAAAAAACCAGCAACAACTTTTTAATATCCTTGATGATCAACAGATAATTCAAAGGCAAGAACGGCTTTCAGAAATTCAACAAGCATTAAAGAATAAACAGTTTGAATTATATTACCAACCCAAAGTTAATATGAAGACAGGTCAAATAGTCGGTGTCGAAGCGTTGATTCGTTGGATTCACCCTGACAAAGGTTTAATTCCCCCTTTAGACTTTTTGCCTTTAATTGATGGCACTGAAATAGAAATACAGCTGGGTGCATGGGTCATTAATGAAGCCTTACAGCAGCTTGATGACTGGCAGAAACAAGGCATAAACCTTGAGATGAGTATTAATATCTCATCACACCATATTCAATCTCTTCTTTTCTTAGACCAACTCAATGAAGCATTGGATAAACACCCTGATGTAAACTCTCAAGACTTTCAGCTAGAAATATTAGAAAGTAGCGCCCTTGGTGATATTGAAACAATTAACGGCATTATAAAAAGCTGTAGAAATGTGCTTGGCGTTAATGTAGCTCTAGATGACTTTGGCACCGGCTATTCATCACTCACTCATATGAAAAACCTGTCTGCCAACATCATTAAAATTGACCAAAGTTTTGTACGAGATTTATTAGATGACCCTGATGACTTCAGCATCATTGAGGGTATTATTGGTTTGTCACATGCCTTTAACCGTGAGGTCATTGCTGAAGGAGTAGAAACGGATGCGCATGGAATTATTCTACTGCTCATGGGGTGTGAGTTAGCTCAGGGTTATGGTATTTCTCACCCACTTCCTGCTACTGAATTACTAACTTGGTTAGCTAATTATACTCCTAACCAATATTGGTTAGACCATGCGAAAAAGCATTTATCATTACCCCAGAAAAAAATAATACTGTTGCAATTAACAACCCAACATTGGTTTAACAGGGTCAAAAAAGAACTACTCACCATGGAGGATAGTGGCTTTGGAAAATTCTTTATCCAATGCCATCTCGGTATGTGGCTTTCTCGTGTTGAACAAAAAGAACTCTTTGATCCAACTTGGGTAGGTAAGCTTAAAAAGGTACATGATCTTTTATTTTCACTCGCTGATAAACTTATCAAACACCATCAGGCAGGGAAAATTGGTCTAGCAAAAGAAGGAATCAATGAACTTGAACTCGCCTATGAACAAGTGTGCACTGTTTTGGCACAGCAGAGGCAAAATCATACTGCTCAAAAGTCATTTGCTTCTCTTATCACAAAATTATAACTATTAGCTTTCTCTGAGCAATATGATGAAACAACAGCCTCAAGCTTGCGAAAAGTCAGTGAAAGACTATTAACCATCAATAATTCCATTGCAATCATTATCAATACCATCTCGTCCCCAGCGGCCTCTGCTATCTTGGTGTCCTGGGTAGATGCTTGAATTAGTGTCATCACAGTCAACATTACTACAATACCCATCACCGTCATTATCAGTACATACATCAGCAGTTATTACCGTTGTAAATGACCATAATGGACCGCTTGTTATGCCATTATCATTTATCGCGACCACCTGCCAATCATACAGTGTATCTAGTTCCAAATTACTCAGAGAGAAGGAGGTTGAGCTTGTATTGCCCAGTTTAACCAATGCACTACCACTAGGAGCAAGGTAGACATCGTAGGATAAGGCATAATCAGCTAACATCCAGCTCAAAGTTACATCGACAGCAACATCAGTATCAAGGTTATTTGGGCTTGGATTACTAGGGGCACTCGGTGGACCGACAACGGGCTCAGATGAAGATAAGGCACTATAAGCTTGAATAAGCCCATGTCCAAATGTGCCATCAAACCCCGCTTTTCCTAGATCAAGACTTGTAGATAAAATCGCTTGTCTCACGGCACCAACAGATGTTGCCCCTTGAGCATAGAGAAGTGCAGCCAGACCAGCAACATGAGGTGATGCCATTGAGGTGCCTTGTAGAAAATAGTAATTAAACACACCTTCATTGCTCGTTTCTTGAAGTACGCCATCAACATAACCATCTCCATTGAGATCGGCACTGGTATTGCCACCGGGGGCAACAACATCCAAGCCTTGGCCTTTATTAGAATAACGTACAACTTGATCGGCATAATCTGTTGCACCCACCGCAACAGCGGTAGGGTATATGGCAGGGTAACTTACATTTTTTCGGTGTCCATCATTACCGGCGGCGGCTACAACCAACACCTCATTTTCTTCAGCATAATCAAGTGCTGCATCAACAAAAGGGTCACTTGTCATACCAAAGCGGGCATTCACGCCCAAGCTCATATTAATGACTTGTGCACCATTATCAACCGCATAATAAATACCTTCGGCAATATCTGCAAAAGAGCCACTGCCACTATCATCTAACACTTTTACCGGCATAACACATGCTTCGGGAGCAACACCTGCGACTCCGACACCAGAAATATTTGGGTCAAAATTTGTCCGTTGAGCAATCGTGCCTGAAACATGAGTCCCATGGCTGAGTGAACTTCCATCCGTCGGGTCATCATCTTGCCCTACGACATCATACCCGCCCATGCACTCATTAATACCATCGGCACCACCTCGATTAATTCCGGTGTCTAGCACCGCAACAATAAGAGGCGTTATTCCATCTAGTGCCCCTCTGGTGATATCCCATGCTTCTTCTATTTGGATTTTTGGTAAGTGCCACTGGTAGACATAAAAGGTGTCATTGCTGGTAAGGCTTGCTTGTGCGATGTAGTTGAACCCAGCTTTAAGCCCCTGTTTACGAAGACGTTGAACCTGACCAAATTCTTTGCCAGTTTCAACTTCAAAAACAGTCAGGTCTGACAGGGGTAAACGCTTGATAACCTTCAGGCTACTAAGCTGATAACTTGGCCCTTGAACAACTATCTGACCCTTTTTAAAAGGTGGCGAAGCGGCATAAGCTATGGTAGAACTGAGAAAAAGTGTCGCTAACAATATATGTATAATGATGTTCATAACATCGACCTCCCGATATATACTCAGAATCATTCAAAATGCAGATTTTTTATCGAGTCATCCCAGCATGCTTTTGGCTGGGATCTACTTAATACAATAGATTCTCGATAAAAGCACTCGAGAATGACAGGAGGGAGAGCTCTGCATCTTTAAGTGTTTTGGGTATAGTGCACAGAGTTTCATTGTAGACCATATGAAATACTTTGCAAATATTGAGGGAGGTTTAAGCTGAACGCTAAGTTAACGACCTCTAATTGTGGTTGAAATAATCTCTCGTACCATGAGCCTCAACGGCAGAGCTGATTCTTCGTAATGCTTGAACATATGCAGACTCACGAAGTGTACGTTGCTCTTTTTCAGCCAAATCCCATACCTTCTCAAACGCAGCAGTCATTCTTTCTTTTAGCTGCGTGTGTACTTTCTCAATCGTCCAAGCCTGTCCACTACGGTTTTGTACCCACTCAAAATAACTCACCGTCACACCACCTGCATTAGCCAAAACATCAGGTACGACCTTAATACCTTTATTGTTAATAATATCATCGGCCTCGGACAAAATTGGACCATTAGCGATCTCAATAATTGCTTTCGCTCTAACCTTATTTGCATTGTTTTTAGTGATCACGCCTTCCAATGCCGCTGGTATCAAAATATCAACATCCAATGTTAATAATTCCTCATTACTGATACGTTCATGTTTCACTATTTCACACACAGACCCATGACAGTAGACACCCTTTACTTGTTTTGACTGCTGCTTCCCTTGCCATAAACTTTCAATATCAAACCCATCCTCAGAATAAATTCCTCCTTGAGAGTCACTAATAGCTACAATTTTACAGCCTGCTTGCTGAAGTAATCTGGCAACATGATAGCCACCATTACCAAAGCCCTGAACGGCTACAGAGAGCTCCGTCAGGTTCCAACCCATTTTGTTAATCAATTCTAATGTGCATAAATAAGCACCTCGACCTGTTGCATCATCCCGCCCTAAACTGCCGCCAAGTTCAATCGGCTTGCCTGTAATAACATCAGGTGCATGCGTTCGTTTGATAGCATCGTATTCAGCCATCATCCAACCCATAATTCGTGAATTCGTATAAACATCAGGTGCGGGAATATCTCGATGAGGGCCGATGAAGTCAGCTAGGACGCGGATATAAACTCGAGATAATCGCTCAAGCTCCATTGGTGATAACGCTTTAGGATTAACGGTTATCCCACCTTTAGCACCACCAAAAGGCAATCCCACCACTGCACATTTTATTGTCATCCATAGAGCGAGTGCTTTAACTTCATCTTCATTTACATTCGGATGAAAACGTACTCCACCCTTGGTTGGTCCAAGAATACTGTTGTAACGACAGCGGTAGCCCGAAAAATACTGTTGCGATCCATCATCCATCCGTACAGGTAGACTGACCATCATGATTTCTTTCGGATGCAATAAGCCTTCGATAATTTCGGGATTGATATTTGCTAATTCTGCTAATGATTTAACACGTACCAAGGCATCGTTAAATGTACTCGCTGTTTTCATCTATATTTCCTTCTATTGGCATTCTTACTTTTAGAATGCATCCTTACCATGATTTATCGAGAACATCTCCAATAGGAGCCGGTTTACCTAAAGCATAACCTTGAGCATAATCCACCCCTATTTCACGAAGTTTCTCTGCAATGTCATCACTTTCAACAAATTCAGCAATTGTTTCCAAGCCCATAACATGACCAATATCATTAATTGATTTCACCATTTCAAAGTCTATCGGATCAGTCAGCATATCTTTAACAAACATGCCGTCAATTTTTAACACATCAACTTTTAAGTTTTTCAAGTAAGCAAAAGAGGACAGACTGAAGTTCCCCCATTAAACTGGACTCGGGCTTGTATTATAAAACGTTTTTTCGAAACTTTCAGGTGATTGATAGTTGAGTGTTGAATGGCGTCTAATTCGATTATAAAATACTTCGATATAT
>WTAY01000065.1 GCA_013139345.1 Methylophaga sp.
ACGCTGGCTCTTTTTTTGCACTACTTAGTTGTAGTAGTACCTTTAATGTGTTGTTTTAATGCTACATGCTGCCTGTTTCCTTAGCTATTTCAGTCCGTTAAGGTTTACGTCATATATTAGCTTATGCTAAAAATGTCGGCGGTCTGAATGCAGAGTGTTACATAAAAGCAACATAGTCATTCAAACACTATAATTATAAGAACGTAAATAGAGGAATAAAAATGAAATTAAAAACAATCTCAACACTATGTCTTGCTGCAAGCACACTGCTTGTTGCTTCATCTGCAATGGCATGGGAAAGTGAAGATGGTGTACATTCAACAAGTGCTAGTGTTGCATTATCATCTGACTACGTATGGCGTGGAATGTCTCAAACACAACGTGACCCAGCTATCTCTGGTTCTTTTGATTATTCACACTCTAGCGGTTTTTATGCTGGAGTTTGGGCTTCAAATGTTGATGAGTTTGCTGATGGTGATCAAGCTAACCTTGAAGTTGATACTTACGCAGGGTTTTCAAGCGAGTTTGGCGACACGGGCATTGGCTACGATATCGGTTGGTTACGTTACATCTACCCAGGCATAGCTGATGGTCTTGACTATGACTGGAATGAATACCACATTGGTCTAAGTTACAGCTTCTTAAGTGCAAGTGTAAACTACGCTAATGAAGTTTATGGAGATGGTGGTGATAGCGCTCTATATTACACATTAGGAGCTGCACACGAATTCGAAAGTGGTTTTTCAATCGATGCTAATGTCGGTGCGTATGACTACTCTGATGAAGCTGCATATGGAGATGATCTATATATAGACTGGAATGTCGGCGTATCAAAAGAATTGGCAGGTTTTGGTCTTGATGTTCGTTATTTCGACACTAGTGGTGAGTTTAGTGGCGACCAATCAGATCGTGTAGTCTTCACAATCTCTAAATCAATGTAATTATCCTTGGCCACCCACTCTCTCGGGTGGTCATTTTTTTGAAGGAATAAGTTATGAAACAAGTAGTAGCTATAATCAAGCCGTTTAAGCTTGATGATGTCCGTGAAGCGCTTTCTGAAATCGGTGTTCAAGGTTTAACCGTATCTGAAGTAAAAGGCTTTGGTCGTCAAAAAGGTCACACAGAGTTATATCGTGGTGCAGAGTATGTTGTAGATTTTCTACCTAAACTTAAGCTAGATATCGCTGTTGATGATGATGTTGTTGATCAAGTAACTGAAGCAATCATCAAAGGTGCTAACACTGGCAAGATCGGTGATGGCAAAATCTTTGTTTATCCACTAGAGCAAGTGATCCGTATTCGCACCAGCGAAACCGGTTCTGACGCTTTATAA
The DNA here is from genome assembly GCA_013139345.1 of Methylophaga sp. Lineage (GTDB taxonomy): Bacteria > Pseudomonadota > Gammaproteobacteria > Nitrosococcales > Methylophagaceae. The sequence goes on from WTAY01000065.1 coordinate 1,334, forward strand.
GTTTAGGAGTTAAAAATGGAAACTGTAACAAATCAAATTTTCGAACTCCAATACGCTATTGATACCTTTTACTTCTTAGTAATGGGTGCGTTGGTTATGTGGATGGCCGCTGGCTTCTCAATGTTAGAAGCAGGTCTAGTTCGTGCGAAAAACACAACTGAAATCTTAACAAAAAACGTTTTATTGTTCGCTATCGCTTGTACTGCTTATATGGTTGTCGGTTATGACATCATGTACGGCGGCGGCATCTTCTTAGAAGGTATTGCGGGTGGTGATAACTTAACTGCTGATGCATTAGCCGCTTCTGCTGAAGCCGGCTTCAATGGTGGTTCTGTTTATTCTTCTGCATCTGACTTCTTCTTCCAAGTTGTGTTTGTTGCAACTGCGATGTCGATTGTTTCAGGTGCAGTTGCTGAACGTATGAAATTATGGGCATTTGCTGCATTTGCTGTTGTTATGACGGCATTCATCTACCCAATGGAAGGTGCTTGGACTTGGGGTGGTGCTTCTGTATTTGGCATGTACTCTCTTGGCGATGACTTTGGTTTCCTTGATTTTGCCGGTTCAGGTATCGTACATATGGCCGGTGCAGCTGCTGCATTAGCAGGTGTTATCTTGCTAGGCGCTCGTAAAGGTAAGTATGGTCCTAACGGCGAAGTTCGCCCAATTCAAGGTGCAAACTTACCAATGGCAACATTAGGTACATTCATCTTATGGTTGGGTTGGTTCGGCTTTAACGGTGGTTCAGTTTTAAAACTAGGTGACATGGCAAGTGCAAATGCAGTTGCAATGGTATTCTTAAATACAAATGCTGCTGCTGCCGGTGGTGTTATTGCTGCATTACTTACTGCTAAAGCACTGTTTGGTAAAGCTGATTTAACAATGATTTTAAACGGCGCGTTAGCAGGTCTAGTTGCTATCACTGCGGGTCCTGATACACCAACACCATTAATGGCTACAATCATTGGTGCAGTTGGTGGTGTATTAGTTGTGTTATCAATTATTGCTTTAGATAAATTCAAACTTGATGATCCAGTGGGTGCTATATCTGTTCATGGTGTGGTTGGTTTATGGGGACTGCTTGCAGTGCCATTAACTAACGCTGATGCTAGCTTCTCTGGCCAATTGGTCGGTGCAGCAACTATCTTCGTTTGGGTATTCGGAACAAGCTTTATTGTTTGGTCAGTGCTAAAAATGGTGATGGGCATCCGTGTCTCTGAAGAAGAAGAGTACGAAGGTGTTGATTTAAGTGAGTGTGGTATGGAAGCATACCCAGAGTTCACAAATAACACTAAGTAAGCTTTAGTTTAGTACAAATAAAAAAGGCGTTACCTTTATTGGTAACGCCTTTTTTTATTGCCTGTTGTTTTGTATATTTCATCATAGAGACACTGAGGGTACGGAGTTTTATGTTTATTTAATAAAGCCCATTACCCCCATGAAAATGGAACTCCAACAATAGCGTCTATTTTTATGGGAATGACGAACTGGGAAAGTGGGAAACCTGTACTTTCATTGATTACGCCCCCCTATAAAAAGGGTCCAAGGTGTCTCAGTGGCAAGTTCTATTTAGCCAGGTACTTGGTCAAAAATGAATCTAAACTATTAGCAAACCTCTGCCGATCTGCTTGGTTCAAAGCTGAAGGCCCTCCAGTCTGGACGCCACTCGACCGCATTGTTTCCATAAAGTCTCGCATCGTCAGTCGAGCTTTAATATTATCAGTGGTATACAGTTCACCACGTGGGTTCAATGCATGAGCACCTTTTTCGATTACTTCTGCTGCGAGAGGAATGTCACCTGTAATGACAAGGTCACCGACATCTAACCTCTGCACAATCTCATTATCAGCCACATCAAAGCCCTGTGTGACTTGAAGGAAGGTAATGTAACGAGAGGGAGGAATACGCATCGAATGGTTAGCCACCAAAGTCATTTCGACCTTCGTTCGTTCAGATGCTTTAAATAGAATATCCTTTATAACAACGGGACACGCATCAGCATCTACCCAAATTTTGATAGCCATCTCTTTTTTGCTCTGTTCTGGTTAATGATGCTTATGCATCACGGAGTTTGTTTTATTTTTTCTACTCTAAAAAGCCAATCAAGAAACCGTTCGATAGCTTGAGGTTCATCCTGAACCGTATCCTGTTTAATATCCTTACTACTTTTCTTTAATGGCTCAAATTTAACGTTAGAAGGAGGAATTAAGCCAAGCTTATTGAGTGCAAAGTAGTTACCATTCTTTGCAGAAAGCTTATACCACTTATCCGCCTCCTGTTGGTCGATCTCTAGGCCTCCCAGGCCAAACTCATACATAACACCTAGGCTATATTGCGCTAAATCATTATTTTGATTTGCAGCTTTTTTATACCACACGACGGCTTGTTCAGCATCTTGCTCAACACCTTGACCACTATTATATAAATTTGCCAATGCATATTGTGCATATGCATTCCCTAGCTCCGCCGACGCTTTGCAATTAATGTAGTTTTGTTCTTTGCTGGCATTATCATCAACACAATGAGCACTAACAGTATTAATGGTAAAAAACATAATTAATAAAAAAATAGTCTTCATTACAAATCCATATTTTTAAGAAATAAATGAGTTCTAAGTTTAACCTAAATCACCACAAAAAAACTAAGATTTCTTTTATTAACCAGCATCTCTAATGGTCTTTGAAAATACTTAGTAATCATTAAGCCTTCTTATTTAGCTACGGGTTTACGACTTCTACGTTGACCAGAGTGTGCCGCTGCAGGTCGTGCTGAATCACTATTAGCAGAGCGAGAACGACGATTTCGGTTTGCAGTCGGTTCTTTACGCTGATTATTATCTTTACTTGGTCTTCTCGCCTTTTTAGCTTTGCCCCCTTTTTTACGCTCACCCAATTTTGTAATTGGCACAGGATGAACAGGCACAAAACCTACTTCAACATCACGCACCAAAGTCTGGCGAATTAAATTCTCAATATCAGATAAGAACTCAACTTCATCAGCACTCACTAATGAGATTGCTTCACCTTCTGCACCAGCACGACCTGTACGACCAATACGATGCACATAATCTTCCGGTACATTGGGTAATTCAAAGTTAATCACATGAGGTAAGTCGCTAATATCGATACCTCGTGCTGCAATATCGGTTGCCACTAATACGCGAATCTTATTTTGTTTAAAATCAGCCAAAGCGCGCGTTCGTGCTCCTTGGCTTTTATTACCATGGATAGCGGCAGCAGTAATGCCAAACTGATCGAGCTTTTTAACTAAGCGATTACAGCCATGCTTGGTTCGCATAAACACCAATACTTGGTTCCAATTATTTGTGCCCACAAGGTGGATTAATAACTCTGTTTTTTTCGTCTTATCCACTTCAAACATGGATTGTTTAACACCTTCAGCCGTTGTTTTCTGCGGGCTAATTTCAACTTGAACGGGGTTCTTCAAAATATTATTCGCTAAAGTGCGAATTTCACCAGAGAAGGTCGCTGAAAATAATAAGTTTTGGCGAGTTTTCGGCATCAAAGACATGATTTTACGAATGTCTTTAATAAAGCCCATATCCAACATGCGATCGGCTTCATCTAATACCAAGATTTCAACATCCGAAAACTTCACGGCATTTTGATTATAAAGATCCATTAAACGACCCGGTGTTGCCACTAATACATCAATACCACGGCGTAACTTCATCATTTGTGGGTTAATTTTCACACCACCAAACACAACGGCTGATCGCAATGACAAATTTTGTCCGTATAACACTACGCTGTCATGAACCTGTGCGGCTAATTCACGTGTAGGCGTTAAGATCAAGGTGCGAATATGATTAGGTCTTACTCGAGTACCATTATCAAGACGTTGCAATAATGGCAATGTAAAACTAGCCGTTTTCCCCGTACCTGTCTGGGCAGCCGCCATCACATCACTGCCTGTTAAAACAGCAGGTATAGCCTCAAGTTGAATCGGTGATGGTTCGGTATAGCCTTTTTTCTCGATGGCACGAAGAAGAGGATCAGAAAGACCCAGTGAAGCAAATGACATAGTGTAGTCTCAATTAACGGTGGTTTCTCGACAGCGAAAATAATCGTACAGTCGGGATAAAAGGAAGTAATAATTGAACATTATATCAGCTATCACCATCCCACTTTCCAAGAGCCATTATTAACGCATTAATTTATACACATAATCGATGAAGCTGCAGCTCCTTTCCCGTCATCCTCGAGTATTTTTATCAAGGATCTATTATCTTGAGCAGATCCCAGCTAAAAGCATGCTGGGATGACAGGATAAAAAATTGCATATTGAATGATTATGGTTATATACGCCAAGGTGACTTACTATTGCTCAGTTTTGTCATGCCCTTTATCGTGCGATACGCCAACCAAATACCAAGGCTAAGCTCTACCACATAGTCAATAACCCAATGTGTTGCAACGGCTGTAATAAAAGTCTCGCTATCAAATCCACTAACTACGTGTAACGCTTCATAAGCAAAAAAAGCCACCAGAGCAATATGAACAAGTACGGCAAACTGCGAGCTTCTGACAATCCATAAAAAGTGATCTTTTTTAATAAGATCAGAAATATCACACCATTTTTTTGCAAAAAAGAGCGTGATAAACGACATTAGCAATGACATTATCCCCATACCAATCAGGGAGAAAAAAACACTTAAGCCTAGAAATGAATAAAGTGCCCAAACAGTGTTATACATAGCTTTTTCCTTAAACAGCTAAACCCGCGCTATAACCTGATGACCATGCCCATTGAAAATTATAACCGCCTAAATGACCGGTTACATCAAGCACTTCACCAATAAAATATAAGCCCAGTTGCTGCTTTGCTTCCATTGTTTTTGAACTAATGCCATTTGTATCAACACCGCCTAATGTTACTTCAGCAGTACGATACCCTTCTGTTGCTGAAGGTTTTAAAGTCCAGTTATTAATAGTATTACCAATCATCATTAGTTGTTTATCACTATATTCTGCTAAGGGACTATCAGCAGTATTTGACCACCATAAGGTTTGTAATTCATTAACCAGCGCTTTTGCCAACTTTTTAGCTAATAGTGTTCGTAATAAGAGTTTCCCTTGCTTCTTTTTGGCTTCAATAAGCCATTCAGCAACATCAAGATAAGGTATTAAATTTATACTAATTTCATCGCCTTGTTGCCAATAATTGGAGATTTGTAATACAACAGGGCCGCTTATTCCTCGATGAGTGAATAAAATATTTTCGGTAAAGGTGTGGCCATTACAGCTTAGATCAACTTCCAATGCCAAACCCGATAATCGCTCACAAATTGCCTTAACAGCATCACTAAACATAAAGGGCACTAAACCTGCACGCCGATCAGTAAGTGCTAAGTTGAACTGCTTCGCAATCTCATAACCAATACCAGTCCCACCTAATGAGGGAATTGATAATGCACCCGTTGCAACAACCAGTGAATGGCATTCTAATTTATCTGCTGAATGATCATGTGTAACAGAGAGCTGATATTGGCTTCGGGCATCTTCATGTTGGTGTTTATCAGAGTGTCCCTTTAACGCTAGAGCCTCAATCTTGTTAATCTCACAATGTGTTCTTATTTCAACACCCGCTTGGCTACACTCATCCAACAGCATGGTTAAAATTTCTTTTGCTGAGTTTTTACAAAATTGTTGGCTATGCTTTCGCTCTTCAACTTCAATGCCATGACGCTCAACCATGGCAATAAAATCCCACTGACTATATCGTTTTAACGCGGCTTTACAGAAATGTAAGTTATCAGAAATGAAATTTTCAGCTTCGACAAAGTGATTGGTGAAGTTGCACTTTCCACCACCCGACATAAGGATTTTTTTACCGACTTTGTTGGCTTTTTCGATCACCAAAACGCGTCGACCTCGCTGAGCCGCCGTAAAGGCACAAAGCAAACCAGAGGCACCGGCACCAATGATGATGACATCATATTGTGTTGAACTATATTGCAATGATCGTTAACCCACTCAACATTCTTACTTCTCATACTCACATTATCGTGGGTATAACTTATAGCGTTTACTTGTTCTTATGATAAGCAACAATGCGTTCAACTTCATTTTTAGAACCTAAGATAACAGGAACACGTTGGTGAATATCATGTGCTTGGATATCCATAATACGTTCATAACCTGTTGAACTTAGCCCACCTGCTTGCTCCACAATAAAGCTCATAGGACTTGCTTCATACATAAGGCGTAGTTTACCGCCCTTAGTTGTTGGTTTATTATCAATGGGATACATAAAGATACCGCCACGAGTCAGCACTCGATAAACTTCGGCTACCATTGATGCAACCCAACGCATATTAAAATTTTTCTCACGACCGCCATCAACACCTTGGATACACTCTTCAACATAACGCTGTACTGGCTCTTCCCAAAATCGTTGATTTGACATATTAATAGCAAATTCAGCAGTATCTTCTGGAATAGTCATGCTTGGGTGAGTCAGGATAAATTCCCCCACATCACGATCAAGTGTAAAACCATTGACACCATCACCAGTGGTGATAATCATCATCGTTGTTGGGCCATAAACACAAAAACCGGCACAGACTTGCTCGGTGCCTTTTTGCATAAAGTGTTCAACAGTAGGTTCAGTCACACCGTCTGGACAACGTAGAATTGA
>WTAY01000193.1 GCA_013139345.1 Methylophaga sp.
AACATACGGTGGCTGAAGAAGATGATTTGATTGTGGCCGACTTAGTGAGTGATGCTCGTAGTTTTAATCAATCAGAGTTGGAGAAAACGCGAGAGGTTGCCGTTAATGAACCCTTATTAGTTCATCGGCTCGTCTCTCCTGAAGGTCATGTGACGGCAATTAATGTGACGCTGCAATTGCCTGGAGAAAACCTAAATGAAGTGGAAACGGTTGTTAGGGAAGCGCGACTATTAAGAGATAATATCTTAGCCGAACATTCGGATGTGAAGATTTACCTAAGTGGCTTATCGATGATGGATAACTCATTTGGTGAGGCATCCAAGAATGATATGAAAAGTTTAGTTCCTATGATGTTTGTCGTGGTTGTCGTCGTTTTAGGGTTTTTATTACGATCATTCACGGCAACCATATCAACCGTTATTGTTATCTTTAGTGCTATTTTATTTGGTATGGGAAGTATGGGCTGGTTAGGGTGGAAATTAACACCACCTTCAGCTTCTGCACCGACAATCATACTCACAATGGCTGTTGCTGATGCCGTACATTTATTGGTGACCTTTTTACATAATATGCGTGCAGGCCAAGATAAAAAAGTAGCAATGATGGATAGTCTACGAGTTAATCTACAGCCTATATTTATTACCAGCATTACCACTGCGATTGGTTTCTTGAGCATGAATTTCAGTGATGTACCGCCATTTCACGATCTTGGTAATGTCGTTGCTATTGGTGTGATGATTGCCTTTGTTTTATCTATTACTACCTTACCTGCATTAATGATGGTGCTCCCTGTACGAGTTCGTATTAGTGATGCAAGCAGCACAAAACAGCACCCAATGTCTAAATTAGCAGAGTTTGTCATCACTCATCGTCGTGGATTACTTTGGGGTATGGGGGGGCTGGCAATTGTATTAATTAGCCTTCTACCAATGAACAAATTAGATGATCAGTTTGTTGAATATTTTGATGAGACAGTGGAGTTTCGCCGAGATACCGACTTTGTTGTTGAGAATTTGAGTGGTATTTACGATATTCATTATTCTCTAAAACAAGGAGAAAGTGGCGGTATTAATGAGCCCGTGTTTTTGCAACAAGTTGAACAGTTTGCAAACTGGTTGCGAGAACAAGATCGTGTCATGCATGTACGCACGGTGACGGATATTTACAAACGTTTAAATAAAAATATGCATGGCGATGACCCTGCATACTATCGTTTACCAGAAACACGAGAATTAGCTGCTCAATATCTACTGTTATATGAAATGTCACTGCCTTACGGTCTCGATCTCAATGATCAGATTGATATTGATAAAAGTGCGACACGGTTAACGGTGACATTTGAAAACTTACACACAGAAGAAGTATTGGTCTATGAGGAAAAGATTGCTAATTGGTTGAAAACAAATGCACCTGAGATTGAGTTTGTAGGGGCAAGTGCAACGATTATGTTTGCTCATATTGGTAAACGTAATGTGCAAAGTATGTTGTTTGGTACAACCGTGGCATTAATCTTAATTTCATTTATCTTAATGTTAGCGTTACGGTCATTTCGAGTTGGCTTTATCAGCCTTGCCCCCAACTTATTACCAGCAGGCATGGCATTTGGGATTTGGGGCTTAATGGTTGGACAAATAGGTATGTCACTCTCGGTTGTAATGGGAATGACCTTGGGTATTGTGGTTGATGATACGGTGCATTTTTTAAGTAAATACCTTCGTGCTCGACGCGAAAAAGGCTTGGATAGCGAAGAAGCCATACGTTATGCCTTTAATACTGTTGGGGTGGCATTGTGGGTGACATCACTCGTACTTGTTGCAGGCTTTATCATATTAGGCCAATCGCATTTTGCTCTTAATGCTCATATGGGTGCCATGACGGCGGTGACTATTGCTATAGCCTTGATTATGGATTTCTTATTTTTACCACCACTATTAATGAAATTGGAGGGAAAGAAACATGCGTAATTGGATGATTACACTTGTTCTATTTGCAGGACTATTGCCATTAGCTCAAGCAGAAACTGCTGAAGAAAAGGGATTGGCTATTATTGTTGAATCAGATAATCGAGATAAAGGTTGGCAAGATAGCTCGGCAGATATGTTAATGACCCTGCGTAACAAAAAGGGCAGAGAAAGTATTCGTGAGATTCGAGTTAAAAACCTTGAAGTGGAAGGGGATGGTGATAAAGGTTTGACTGTATTTGGTCAACCACGCGATGTGAAAGGAACAGCATTTTTGACTTATTCTCATGCCTTAGTTCCAGATGACCAATGGATATTCTTACCTGCATTGAAACGAGTGAAACGTATCTCTTCAAGTAATAAGTCGGGGCCCTTTATGGGCAGTGAATTTGCCTATGAAGATATCAGTTCATTCGAAGTAGAAAAATATAGCTATGTTTATTTGCGAGATGAAGTCTTGGATGGTGAAGATTGTTTTGTACTTGAAACTCACCCACTTTATAAACACTCTGGTTATACGAAAAGTACGGTATGGATAGATAAATCAGAATACCGTATTCAGAAAATTGATTTTTATGACCGAAAAAAAGCCTTGTTAAAGATCCAACGCTTTAGTGATTATCAACAATACTTAGGTCAATATTGGCGAGCTCATACCATGACAATGGAAAATCAACAAAATGGTAAATCAACAACATTGAAATGGAGTAATTTTGTGTTCCAAACAGGCTTGACGGATAAGGACTTTGAGAAGAATGATCTTAAACGTCAGAGATAAACTAATACCATTTATGAGCTTACTTTCAGTAGCCTTTACTCCATTAGTCTTTGGGAGTGAATGGTCAGGCTATAGCGCGGTTGAGTATCGTTATTTTCAGCATCCATCTTTGAATACTGAACCTGAACAGTATGACTTATCTCTTGTGTTGGCTCCAGAGTTCTATCATGAGTGGGATGAAGGGAACCAGAGCTTAATTATTTCACCTTTCTTACGAATTGATAGTGAAGATGCTGAGCGAACACATGCTGATCTGCGTGAAGCCCGTTGGTTAATCGTGAAAGATGACTGGGAATTACAACTAGGAGTTGGAAAAGTCTATTGGGGTGTGACAGAGTCTCAACATTTGGTCGATGTGATTAATCAGACTGATTTAGTAGAAAATACGGACACCGAAGATAAGTTGGGTCAGCCCATGATTAACCTCAGCTTATTCCAAGACTGGGGCACAGTAGATTTATTTGTCTTGCCTTATTTTCGTGAGCGAACATTTGCAGGAAAAGAAGGGCGCTTACGTAGCCAATTAGTAGTTGATACCGACAAGGCAAGCTATGAATCGGGTGCGGAACGTCATCATTTAGATGTTGCGATACGTTGGTCTCATTCGATTGATGATTGGGATGTCGCACTCTCTCATTTTTATGGCACTAATCGAGAGCCATTATTACAACCAAATCAAACGTTCACTGCGTTAATTCCGCATTATGAAATTATGAATCAAACCGGACTTGAAGTACAAAATACCAGTGATGCATGGTTATGGAAATTGGAAATGATTCGACGAGAAACATCATCAGACACATTCACCGCTCTAACGGGGGGCTTTGAATATACATTTTATGGTGTATTTGATAGTAATTTAGATGTAGGTCTAATTGGTGAATACTTATTTGATGATCGTAATGATGAATTAGCGACACCCTTTGAAGATGATGTAATGGTAGGTACGCGAATTACATGGAATGATGAACAGTCATCAGAATTATTACTGGGTGTGATTCAAGATCTTGATAGTAGTGATGCTGCATGGAATATTGAAGCGAGTCGTCGTATTGGTAACAGTTGGAAGATATCGCTGGAAGGACGTTTCTTTAGTGCCGATAAAACAAGTTCTGCTTTATATC
>WTAY01000002.1 GCA_013139345.1 Methylophaga sp.
TTTAGTTTCTCTAATCGCCTGCAGAAATACAGAGCTTGTAAGGCTTTTGAGGTAACTTATTTGAAAGGTTTGTGATTTTTTGAGGTGATATTAAAGGGAATTATTGGTGGCTAAACGATTTATTCAAACTAGAGATCTTCCTAAAACACTTTGGCGTAATGATTCTAAGGTTATGTTTTTACCTGCAATGTTGGTTGAGCAATGGAAAAAATTATTAGAGGTAAATAATTTAGATGACATGGCGCTTACGGAAGCAGAAAAAGGCTTTGTTGGTGGGATAACTAAAGAGGATACGGATAAACATTTAGCATGGCGTTACAACGGCTCTTGTAGTCGAATAATTCTATCCTTGTTAGACCCACACCACGATTTATCTGAAGTTGCTGATACATATGCTTCTATTTTTTCAGGTAATGAAGTTTTTCTTGCGGATTTACCTTGAGGTTCTGGTGCTGCGAGTATAAGCATTCTAAGTACACTTGCTGAATTGAGGAAGGAAGGCGTTGTTCCAAGATTGCCGTTAAAGGTAGTGATTGTTGCTGGTGAAATATCAGAAACAGCTCGCGAGTATTATGAATATCAGCTAGAAGCTTTGAAACCTCTGTTAGAAGAGCAAGCCATCTGGATTGAATATAAATTAGTACATTGGAATGTATTAGACCCAATATGTACAGCTAACCTTACCCAAGAGTTGATTCTTAAAAGTCAGAATTGTAATACCAGATTATTACTAATAAGTAATTTTACGGGGTTTCTTGAAGCGAGCAACAACTGGACTTTAGCTAAGGTTCAACTTGATCAAATATTTTTACATAGCCGGGACAAGCAGAGTGCCGCTATTTGGATTGAACCTCAGAAAAAAGGTAATTCCTTTTATGAAGAAGGTTACGACTTGGTTTTATCACTTGTTTGATTCCGTATTGAATTTTCCGAATGCTGATAAAGATATTTACGCCACAACGGAATCAAAATGTAAGCAAGCAATTAAGGACGGCATGTTTCCCGTTCGATTAACAGTTGTAAGGTTTAACCTACCACAAGGAAAGTCTTAATGAGTGATTCAATATTAGCCATTAAGGCACTTAATCAATACCGTAAACGCGATGTAATCCCATATCTTGGCTTACGTTACTACCTCGATAATATAAGTGCTCGACGAGATAGATGGATACAAGAAATCTCTTGTTCCCTTGTACAAAAACAGAGCAATACTGCTTATATTAAAACATACCATTTTAAAGAGGAAAGCAAAGATGGTAGTTATATTCATCGGGATATTTACCTTCCTACCCCTAACGAAGCACTAGCAGAAACGGCTTTACTAAATGAATTATCTAAACTAGAAGTATTCAAACCTCAACCCTATGTCTATAGTTATTATTTTGCTGATAAAACAGATAAAGTTGGAGTATTTAAGCCCTATTTTAATGGATTAAAAGCAAGGCAAAAATCTATAGCTCAAGCTTGTCACGATACAAAGGATAAAATCGTTTTGTATACTGATATTAAGAAATTTTATCCAGGTATTCAAGCTAAAGATGCATTAATAGTCTGGAAGGAATATTCTGAAAAATCTGCGATGTCTGAAGAGTATATCCAACTGGGAGAGAAGCTTTTAGCTAATTATAAGTCTGTATGTGGCCAGGATGCGAGTGCAGGTAAAGGCATACTCACTGGTCCTTTATTTAGTCATGTTATAGCTAATTTATTATTAGATAAAATTGATAAGGAAATGCATCAATTAACCAATGATAAATATTGGCGGTATGTTGATGATATTACTTTGTTAGGTTCTGAAGATGAGGTTTTAAATTGGAGAAAAAAATTACAGGAATTACTTGATGAACTAGGGTTAAAATTACATAGTGGAGAAAAGGACTTTCAGCTTAGCAGTGATGATTGGCTGGAAAGTGAGAATGACTTTGAATCATCCATGGGTATTGAGTGGATTTCATTAATTGCTGATACAAAAAGGTTTTTGATAGCAAACCCTAGCGATTCTAGTATAGGGAAGCTTACAAGAGCATTTAGAGATAAAGATATTCGGTTGCCATTATTAGACTATTCGCAGGCAGTTAAAGAATCTCATTATTTACAGAGGTTTAAAGATTGGGTTAATGCTTACAATATGAATAATTGGTCTTTGAAGAAGGTTAAACGTATTGATATTGCGCATTTATTATGTTTAGTTGAAATTGCTACAAAATCATTACAAAAAGAATTGGACGAATTACTTAGTAAACCAATTCCTCTGACTCCATATGAAAGAAAACGACGTATACCTAAATTACGGTTTCTTTCGGGAAGGTTGCTTTTTCTTGTCAATAGTGACGAACTTAAGGTGTTGGCGAAAAGGTTATCTGATTATCCAGAGCTCAGTCTTTTAATTCAGGTCATGCTAGCAGTTGCAACTCGTGATGTTACGGCAATTTTACAAATGGGTTCAAATGCTACACAAGCAGCTGCACAGCTTCTTAGAACATTTGAAGCTCCAGTAACATTTAATATAAAAATAATGGATGATATTATTGATCAGTCTCTCGCTATTCTCACTTTAAATGGCATCCAATATCAATGTAGTAATGAAATGCAACCTTCTGAGTTACGACAGTTTTCTTTGGCACATAATCAATCTAAGTTAATGCTTTCTGAAAATGGCTTTATTCAGGAAATAGCATGTTTACATGGTATAGGAGAGCCTAGGCATTCAAATCTATTAGATCAAGCGTTTGACCGTGATGAAGAGTTGGCTTTGGATGTAATTAATCAATTGCAGAACTCTAGTCATTGCTGATTGATGAACCTCTTAATTTCTACGATTCCTATATCAACGCACAAAACTTCATCGAGTATCTGTAGGATAATTTGGAATGGCTTTTAATAGGTTTAAATTGTGTGATCTCTTTATTATATTGGCTAATATTTTGGTTGGTAATGCCCTATGTCTATCATGCTCTCATGGGATATTATTAAGTGGTTAAAGAATTGAATAAAGTGTATTGATAAAAAATATGGCTATAATTATGGCCATACTCTGCTCGTCATTACTAATGAGGCCATCATAATGAAAACAAGTACTATTGCAGATGCTGAAAATAATTTATCCCATCTAATTCACCAGTTAGAGGTAGAAGAACCTATCCATTTAACTCGCTATGGTAAACCCGTTGCCGTTATGATGTCTGAGAATCAATATCAAAAATTGGTTTCAGCGCCAAAAAGTATAAATTCGGCCATATTGAATTGGCGGTCTCAACTGGATGAAGAGTCTGATGTTGGTTTAACAAGTAATGAACTTAATGCCATACGAAAAGAGTCTGTTGGGTGTGAATTTTCAAGGAACAAATAAAAATCTAGCATAAGATGCTAAAGTAATAAATAACTGTGATTACTTATGAGTTAAGTGAACATGAAAGATCTCAAGCCATTATGCTCAGACTGCGAGAATACAAATCTGGAGCTCAGAAATATCGGGATTCGTTTAAAAGAACTTGAGGGTGAGAAACAGCAATTACTGCAAAGACAGAAAATACTTAATGACCAGAGAGCGCAAACCAAACCAATAGTTAATCAGCTCCATACAGATCAAAAAGTACTGTTATTTCAATCTCTTTTTAAAGGGCGAACTGATATTTTTGCTAACCGCTGGCAAAATAAACAAGGCAGAAGTGGTTATTCTGTTGCTTGTCATAACGAATGGCAGTCAGGAAAATGTAATAAGCCTAAGGTCAAATGCAGTGA
>WTAY01000176.1 GCA_013139345.1 Methylophaga sp.
TGCTTCCGTGATGGTTGATGCTTCTATTTGTGGTCTGGGACAAGCGGCGCCAAACCCGATGCGCTGTGTTATTAAATACTTTCCAGACGAATTAAAATAAGGAGATTTCATTATGGCTGCAAATCAACAAACTATGAATAATGCAACAATTGACTTTACACTGGATGGTAAAGAAGTATCTGCTTTGGAAGGTGAAACACTGATTCAAACAGCTAAACGTTTAGGAACAGAAATCCCCCACCTCTGTTATAAGGAAGGTTTACGTGCAGATGGTAACTGTCGTGCCTGTGTGGTTGAGGTTGAAGGAGAAAGAACTCTAGCCCCCTCTTGTTGTCGTGCTGCCACACCAGGGATGAAAGTTCAAACAGCGAGTGATAGAGCGCTTAAATCACAAAAAATGGTATTGGAGTTATTAAAATCCGATATGCCAAAACAAGGTGAATCACCTTATACACTGAATTCTGAACTAGATCAGTGGGTTAAAAAACTCAACGTCGGTGAGCCTAGATTTGAAGCACGTTCTCAACCTGCTGCTGATTTATCTCATCCTGCTATTGCGGTCAATATGGACGCTTGTATTCAATGTACAAGATGTTTACGTGCCTGCCGTGAAGAACAAATGAATGATGTGATTGGTTTTGCTAATCGCGGCTCTCATGCAGAAATTGTATTTGATATTGCTGACCCAATGGCTGCAAGTAGCTGTGTGGCCTGTGGCGAATGTGTACAAGCCTGCCCTACGGGTGCATTAATGCCAGCAAATGGTGCTGGTTTGGAAGTTGCTGATAAAACAGTTGATTCAACTTGTCCTTATTGTGGTGTCGGCTGTTTAATTAAATATCATGTTAAAGACGATAAGATTTTATTTACAGAAGGACGTGATGGCGATACTAACCATTACCGTCTTTGTGTGAAAGGTCGTTATGGTTTTAACTATATTCATAACCCTTTACGTTTAACTAAGCCTTTAATTAGACGTGATGGCGTTGCTAAAACCACTGAACTATTAGATCCAAATGATTTAGATAAAGTATTCCGTGAAGCGACATGGGAAGAAGCTTTAGATTTTGCCGCAGGTGGATTGAAAAAAATTCGTGATACCAAAGGCAAAAAAGCATTAGCGGGTTTAGGTTCAGCTAAAGGTAGCAACGAAGAAGCTTATTTATTCCAAAAACTGGTTCGTACGGGGTTTGGCTCTAATAATGTTGATCACTGTACTCGTCTTTGTCATGCATCATCCGTTGTTGCTTTACTTGAATGCTTAGGTTCTGGGGCGGTATCAAACCCAGTCTCGGATGTGAGCGAAGCTGAAGTTATAATCATTATTGGCTCTAACCCAACAGTAAACCATCCGGTTGCTGCGACATTCATGAAGAATGCAGCTAAAAATGGCACCAAAATCATTTTAATGGACCCAAATCGTACGGCAATTGCTAAATATGCATCACACGTCTTACAGTTCCGTCCAGATACAGATGTAGCGATGCTTAACGGTATTATGCATGTGATTATTGATGAAGGCTTGCAAGATGATAACTACATTAAAAAGAACACTGAAGATTTTGAACAAATGCGAGCGCATTTGAAAAACTACAGCCCCGAACATGTAGCGCCTATCTGTGGCATTGATGCAGATACTTTGCGTGAAGTTGCTAGATTATATGCAACCTCAAAAGGCTCAATGATCTTATGGGGAATGGGTGTTTCGCAACATATTCACGGAACAGATAATGCCCGCTGCTTAATTGCTCTTGCATTAATGACGGGGCAAATTGGTAAACCTGGTTCTGGTTTACATCCATTACGTGGTCAAAACAATGTACAAGGCGCATCTGATGTTGGCTTAATCCCAATGGTATTCCCAGATTACCAACCTGTTGACGATCCAGAAAATCATGCGAAATTTGAAAAATTATGGGGCGTAGAGCTTGATTCTGAACGTGGTTTGACTACTGTGGAAATGATTCACGCTATTTTAGACAAGAAAGTCTTTGGTATGTTTGTGCAAGGTGAGAACCCGGCGATGTCAGATCCTAACCAAAACCATGCCCGTGAAGCTTTTGCCGCTCTTGAGCATTTAGTCATACAGGATATTTTTCTGACTGAAACAGCGGGATTTGCAGATGTTATTTTACCTGCCTCTGCTTTCTATGAAAAAAATGGTACTTTTTCTAATACGGATAGACGTGTACAAATGGGACGCCAGGCAGTTAATCCTCCAGGTGAAGCCAAACAGGATTTATGGATTCTACAAGAAATTGCTAATCGTTTAGGTTGTGGCTGGACATACAATGGCCCTGAAGATGTATTTAATGAAATGCGTCAGGCTATGGGCAGTATTGCAGGTATGACTTGGGACAGAATTGAAAAAGAAGAGTCACTAACTTACCCTCTTGAAAATGTAGGCGATCCTGGTCAGCCTATTATATTTACTGATGGCTTCCCAACTGACTCAGGGCGCGGACGTTTTGTGCCTGCAGAATACATTCATGCTGATGAAATGCCAGATAATGAATACCCATTAGTGTTTATTACAGGCCGTCAACTTGAGCATTGGCATACAGGTAGTATGACTCGTCACTCGCCTACACTTGATGCAATTGAGCCAGATCCAGTGGTAACTTTACACCCTACTGATATTGAAGCGCTAGGTATTGAACCAGGTGGTTTAATTACAATTGAATCTAGACGTGGGAAAGTAACTGCATATGCCCGTGCTGATATCGGCATTC
>WTAY01000089.1 GCA_013139345.1 Methylophaga sp.
TACAGTATGCAGTTTGAAAAATATAGTGAAGCACCTGCAAGTATTGCGGAAGCTATTATTAATAAAGTTTTATAAAGAAAAGACTATTAAGGGTATTGACTCATGGCTAAAGAAAAATTTGAAAGAAACAAACCACACGTAAACGTGGGTACAATTGGGCACGTTGACCACGGTAAAACAACTTTGACAGCAGCTTTGACAAAAGTTATGGCAGAAGCAATGGGTGGGGAAGTTAAAGCTTTCGACGAAATTGATAATGCACCAGAAGAGCGTGAGCGTGGTATTACAATTGCAACATCACATGTAGAGTACGAATCAGCAACTCGTCACTATGCGCACGTAGACTGTCCTGGCCATGCTGATTATGTGAAAAACATGATTACTGGTGCTGCTCAAATGGATGGTGCTATCTTAGTATGTGGTGCAACTGATGGTCCTATGCCGCAAACACGTGAGCATATCTTATTGTCACGTCAAGTTGGTGTACCTTACGTTGTAGTATTCCTAAACAAAGCAGATATTCTTGCAGACGATTGTGGTGGTCTTCATACAGAAGAGTATGATGAAATGCTAGAGCTAGTTGAAATGGAGCTGCGTGAGTTATTAGATCAGTATGATTTTCCTGGTGATGATACTCCAATTATTGTTGGTTCTGCGTTAAAAGCATTGGAAGGCGACACAAGTGAAGTTGGTGTTCCATCAGTATTGAAATTAGTTGAAGCTTTGGATTCGTACATTCCTCTGCCTGAAAGAGCTGTTGATGGCGCATTTATTATGCCAGTGGAAGACGTATTCTCAATCTCTGGTCGTGGTACTGTTGTTACTGGTCGTATTGAGCGTGGTGTTGTTAAAGTTGGTGAAGAATTAGAGATTGTCGGTATCAAAGAAACTGCTAAAACAGTTTGTACTGGTGTTGAAATGTTCCGTAAATTGCTTGATCAAGGTGAAGCTGGTGATAACGTTGGTGTCTTGTTACGTGGTACTAAGCGTGAAGATGTTGAGCGTGGTCAAGTATTAGCTCATCCAGGTTCTGTAAAACCGCATTCAAGATTTAAAGCGGAAATTTATGTTTTATCTAAAGATGAGGGTGGTCGTCACACACCTTTCTTTAATGGCTACCGTCCACAGTTCTACTTCAGAACTACAGACATTACAGGTGCTGTTGAATTACAAGAAGGCGTTGAAATGGTAATGCCGGGTGACAATGTAACAGTAGAAGTAACTTTGATCAATCCAATTGCGATGGATGAAGGTTTACGTTTCGCTGTTCGTGAAGGTGGTCGCACAGTTGGTGCGGGTGTTGTTGCTTCAATCATTGAGTAATATAAATGGCTAATCAAACTATCAGAATTCGCTTGAAAGCATTTGATCATAAATTAATTGATCAGTCTGCAGGTGAGATAGTAGAAACAGCAAAAAGAACAGGCGCCCTTGTAAAAGGCCCTATTCCTTTGCCTACTAAAAAAGAGCGTTTTACCATATTGGTTTCTCCGCATGTAAATAAAGATGCACGAGATCAGTATGAGTTGAGAACATATAAAAGGTTGCTTGATATTGTTGAGCCAACTGATAAAACAGTAGATGCATTGATGAAATTAGATCTTGCAGCTGGTGTTGATGTTCAAATTAAACTTAAATAATAAATATACTCGTTAAGGGGTATTTGTAAGAACGAGGAATTGGCAGATGTCAATAGGACTTATTGGTCGTAAATGTGGTATGACCCGAATTTTTACTGATGATGGCTCATCAGTTCCTGTAACTGTTTTAGAGATAAGCTCTAATAGGGTTGTACAGGTGAAAAATGTTGATAGAGATGGTTACCGAGCAATTCAGGTTGCTGTTGGTGATAAAAAGTCATCAAAGGTCGGCAAAGCATTAGCTGGGCATTATGCTGCTGCAAATGTCACGGCAGGTCGTGAATTGGTAGAATTCAGGCTGGGCGACGGTGAGGGTGAAGACTTAGCTGCCGGTTCCGAACTTGCTTTGGATATATTCAGTGAAGGTCAGGTAATTGATGCTTCCGGTACAAGTATCGGTAAAGGTTTTCAGGGTGGTATAAAGCGTCATAACTTTGGCATGCAAGATGCAACTCATGGTAACTCTATCTCGCATAGATCTAATGGGTCTATTGGTATGTGTCAAACACCGGGTCGTGTTTTCAAAGGTAAGAAAATGTCAGGACATATGGGTGCAGTTAAGAGAACTGCTCAGAATCTTACGATTCACTCCATTGATGTTGAAAGAAATTTAATTTTAGTAAAGGGTTCAGTGCCTGGAGCTAAAGGCGGTGATGTGGTTATCACTCCTGCCATGAAAATGCGTAATAAAGGTTAAGTTATGACTTTGCAAGTACCTGCAATAAATGACCAAGATTCAGCAGTTGAAGTTGCTGAGCAAGTATTTGGTCAAGAATTTAATGAGACATTGGTTCACCAGTTAGTTGTAAGATACCTTGCAACTGCACGTGCTGGAACAAAAGCACAAAAGAATCGTTCTGCCGTAAGTGGTGGTGGTGCAAAGCCATGGCGACAAAAAGGGACAGGACGAGCAAGAGCTGGTACAATGAGCAGTCCTATCTGGCGATCAGGTGGTGTGACATTTGCTGCACAACCAAGATCATTTGCTCAGAAGCTGAATAAGAAGATGTTTAAAGTGGGTATCCGCTCTATATTGTCTGAATTATTGCGTCAAGATAGATTGGTGGTCAGTGATGAAATAATCCCTGCAACACCAAAAACTAAAGATTTGGTGGCAAAACTATCAAATTTGGATGCAAAACGTATTTTAATAGTTGCTGGTGAGCTAACAGAAGATTTAGTTCTTGCTTCTAGAAATATTCCTTATGTAGATGTTTCTACAGTAGAAGGGTTGAGCCCAGTAGCTTTGGTAGCAGCTGATAAAGTTATTGCAACAACATCGGCGCTAAAGCTGATTGAGGAGCGTTTGGCATGAGTGTCCAAAAAAATAAATTAGCGAACGTCTTGTTGGCTCCAATTGTTTCTGAAAAGAGCACAATTGCAGCAGAAGAAAGCAATCGTTTTGTATTTAAAGTGCAAAAAGTTGCAACTAAGCTTGAAATAAAAAAAGCGGTTGAGTTAATGTTTGATGTTGAGGTTGACTCTGTTCAAGTTCTTAATGTGAAAGGTAAAGTTAAGCGCTTTGGTCGTTCTCTAGGTAAAAGATCGGATTGGAAAAAGGCTTATGTAAAGCTTAAATCTGGTCATGACATAGATTTTGCTTCAGCATAATTAACCTTACAACTAAATATTAAACGGTAGAAAGCGATGGCTATTCTAAAATCGAAACCGACTTCTCCAGGGTCGAGATTTGTAGTACGTGTAAAAAATGATGCATTACATAAGGGTAAGCCATTTGCAGCACTATTAGAGAAGAAAAGTAAATCTGGTGGTAGAAATAATCAAGGCAGAATAACTACGCGTCATATTGGCGGTGGTCATAAACAGCATTATCGAGTAATTGATTTCAAAAGAAATAAAACTGATATTCCTGCTGTTGTTGAAAGGATTGAATACGATCCAAATAGAACTGCTAATATTGCGTTGCTATTATTTAAGGATGGTGAGCGGAAATATATCATTGCACCTTCTGGAATTGAAGTAGGTCAAGAAATTTATTCTGCTGAAACAGTGCCTGTTAAGCCTGGTAACTGTATGCCTTTGCGTAACATGCCTCTGGGTTCAACAATACATTGTGTTGAATTAAAGCCAGGTAAAGGTGCGCAAATTGCTAGAAGTGCGGGAACATCTGCGCAATTAGTTGCTAAAGATGGTGCGCATGTGACACTTCGTTTGCGTTCAGGTGAGATGCGTAAAGTGTTGTCTGAATGTAAGGCTGTTGTTGGTGAGGTGTCAAATTCAGAGCATAACCTGATTTCATTAGGTAAAGCTGGAGCATCTAGACATAGAGGTGTTAGACCTACTGTTCGTGGTGTTGCTATGAACCCTGTTGATCATCCACATGGTGGTGGTGAAGGGCGTAAGTCAGGTGGTAGGCATCCGGTGTCTCCATGGGGTACTCCTGCGAAGGGTTATAAAACTAGAAAAAACAAACGTACTGACAATATGATTGTCAGACGCCGTAATAAGATATAAGGGGTGTAAATAGTGCCACGTTCAATTAAAAAAGGTCCGTTTATTGATCATCATCTGCTGAAGAAAGTTGAAACAGCTGTTGCCACTAATAATATGAAACCGATTAAAACCTGGTCTAGAAGATCTATGATTAGTCCTGATATGCTAGGTCTAACAATTGCCGTTCATAACGGACGTCAGCACATACCAGTGTTGATTTCTGAGAATATGGTAGGACATAAGTTGGGTGAGTTTTCTCCAACACGTACCTACAGAGGGCATATTGTTGACAAGAAAGCAAGAAGGTAATAATAATGGAAATTTCAGCGAAGTTAAGTAATGCTCCACTGTCTGCTCAAAAGGCTAGATTAGTTGGTGACCAAATACGTGGATTGCCAGTCGAAAAAGCATTGAATACATTAAAATTCAGTACTAAAAAAGCGGCTGCAATTATAGTTAAGGTTTTAGAGTCGGCTATTGCAAATGCTGAGCACAATGAAAGTGCTGATATTGATGAAATGTTTGTTTCAACAGTATTTGTTAATGAAGGTTCAACGCTAAAACGGGTTCGTGCAAGAGCAA
>WTAY01000184.1 GCA_013139345.1 Methylophaga sp.
CACGTGCTAACAACATCCCTCTAAGTAATGAAAACTCAGGGGCTAAATTATCATATTCCTCTTTAACCTTTGGATTTGATAAAGCCTTCGCTTTTAATTCTTCATGCGTCATTATTTAATAACCTCCAGCATTCTTTTCTTGGCAATAATAAGTTCCTTTTTCGGTATTTTTTGTGTCTTTTTAATAAACACATGAAGCATAATTATTCGTTTACCAACTTTTGTACAAAAAAAGACTCTTGCAACTCCCTCTTTACTTTTAACCCTTAACTCAAATAAGCCATCCCCAATTGGTTTAGTGTGTGGCATACCAAGGTTTGCTCCAAACTCAATTATTAAGTCGGTTAACCTAAAATAACGAGATAAAATCCCTTCGGGCAAGCCTAAAATATTTGCTTCAATTTCAGGACTATAATATTCAATGCTCCATTCCATAAGAGCAATGGTAACATATTTGTTATTTTATTCAATGTGGAAATTTTGGAGAAAACATAACGATCTTGATAAGGGGCTCGCGGTGCTTTTCCGCGAGTCCCAGAGAGCCTAGCGAACGGCTTGATTAATTGGTTAGCAGCGCTATGAAAAGATAAGTACATAATCACCATTTGTTTGAACTTCCCATGTACACCTGACTTTAGTTATTGTTTTAAATGACTCTAACTCTATAAGACGCATATGAAATAGAAAAGCTTTGAGTAGAGCTATTACAGCCATTGCAAGATTAAACTGCCGAATAAACCAGTTTGGGTGAATTCGCTTATAATTTTCAATTACTTCACCTCTCCGAGTCAATTTTATAAATGCCTTGGATTGTCTTGAAGACAATCTGATAAATACCATTCCATCACTTGCCAATGTTGCTTCGAGAAGATGGCTATCAATTTCCTCGTATGTTAATGGAATAATATCGTTCATTTTATTTACCCCTTACCTTTCATAACGAGTTCTCCATACTCTTCAGGTGTAATTGTTCCACCTTGTTTCTCTGCAAGCCCTTTTTCTCGCTCAGGCAAGACATCTTGTAATGCATCAATACACTTCCATTTTGGTGTGAGTGGTTTTTCAAAATCAGATTGGGGAGTATATTTAGAACTTTGTATTCGTTGATATTTATTTATATAGCGAGGGCAATTCACAAATATTTCAGTGACTGTTACACGTACAACTAACTCAGCACCATGAAATTCTTCGATTAAAGAATCATTCTTATCTATACTGGCTGTTCCATGTACTCGTACTCTATGTGGATTTTCCAAATCAATAAATAACATTCCAACTTTGTTATTGGTATTTATATTACCTAAAGATAGAAACATACCATTTCCATCATAGCTTGGAAACGCAATAGTTGTACTATCCACAACTTTAATAAAACCAGCTTCTCCGCCTTTATGGGAACAAGTTGGATAACCGCGATGGTCAATTGAGGAAAGAAAAAACATGTCGCGACTTTCAATAAAAGGCTTATGTTCATCGGTAATTTCTGGTGATACGATGAACTCTTTTACTCTGTCAGCTAATTTTGTAGTTTCAAATTCTTTCTGAAATAGTCGCTATTGCTCACCATAAAATTCACTCATTGTTCTTCCTAAAGTTTTGAATATTACATCTTACTTGGTAACTCCATAACTTGTTATTAACGAGAATAAACATTCCCTGTAATTTTTATACATAGTCGGAACTCCTTTTCCTAGTAAGTCGATAATCAAGGCCAAATAGGGAGGGTTATCCTGACGTATAACGCCCAACCATTTTACCCAATGATATTGCTTTGATTTTGCTTGCGTGACCTGCACTTCCAAAGGCTTCGTAACGTGCTTGGCAAATTGTGCTCATGGCTTCTAGAGCCACTTTATAGAACTTACGAGGATCAAAGTCAGAGGCATTGTCTTCTTGGTTTAGATATTGTCGGATAGAGCCTGTTGATGCCATGCGTAGGTCGGTATCAATATTTACCTTACGTACGCCATATTTGATGCCTTCAACAATTTCTTCAACGGGTACACCGTAGGTTTGGGCAATATCTCCACCATAGTTATTGATTACTTTTAACCAGTCTTGAGGTACGGAGCTTGAGCCATGCATGACAAAGTGGGTGTTCGGTAGGCGTTGTTGTAATGTTTTTAAATGACTTATTGCTAACACTTCACCTGTGGGTGGTTTGGAAAATTTATAAGCACCGTGACTTGTGCCAATCGCTACTGCTAAGGCATCAACCTGAGTTTGTTCAACGAACTCTACGGCTTCATCAGGATCGGTTAATAATTGACTAGGGTCTAATTTTTCTAATGAACCATGACCATCTTCTTCGCCCATCATGCCTGTTTCTAATGAGCCTAAACAGCCGATTTCACCTTCTACTGATACACCACATGCATGGGCCATGTTGACCACTTCACGTGTCACGCGAACATTGTATTCAAATGATGACGGTGTTTGCATATCTTCCAGTAAGGAGCCATCCATCATCACTGAGCTAAAGCCAGATTGAATGGAGCGAGCGCAGACATGAGGCGCTGAACCATGATCTTGGTGCATAACGACTGGAATATGAGGATATTCTTCGATAGCGGCAAGAATGAGGTGGCGTAAAAAGGATTCGCCAGCATATTTTCTTGCACCAGCAGAGCCTTGCATTATCACTGGGCTGTTTGCTGCATCAGCTGCTCGCATAATGGCTTGTACTTGCTCCATATTGCTAACGTTGAATGCAGGGATGGCAAAGCTATGTTCTGCCGCGTAGTCCAATAGTTGTCGCATTGAAACTAAAGCCATAATAGGTTCTCCTTGGTATTATTTCGGTTCGACTAGCTCACCAACACGGACTAGTTTTAGGGCATTGGTGCTTCCTTGAACTTCAAGATCACCTTTTGTAATAATGACTAAATCACCATCACGCACGACACCTCGGCGTTGTAGTTCATCAATGGCCTCTTTGTTTAAAGAGGCATGATCATCATGATCCACGGTAAAACTCACTGGATAGACACCTCGATATAAGGTGACTTTTCGTCGTGTTTCAACATGTGGAGTTAATGCAAAAATAGGAATGCCGGAGCTAATTCGTGACATCCATAACGGTGTAGAACCTGTTTCTGTTAATGCTGCAATGGCTTTGACATCAAGGTGATTGGCCATATACATCGCCCCCATTGCAATTGCTTCATCCATCTGTTGGAAATGTGAATCCATACGATGACGAGAAACTCTGATTTCACGTTGCTGTTCTGCTTCAAGGCAAATACGGTCGACAGCTTCAATCACTTTCACTGGATGCTTACCTACGGCAGTTTCGCCTGATAACATGACAGCATCGGTACCATCTAATACAGCATTGGCTACATCAAAGACTTCTGCTCGTGTTGGAATGGCATTGGTAATCATTGATTCCATCATTTGAGTTGCAGTGATTACTACTTTATTGTGTCGACGGGCGTGCTTAATAATGTTTTTCTGGATTGGCGGTAATGCTGCATCACCGACTTCAACACCTAAATCACCTCGGGCAACCATGAC
This sequence comes from Methylophaga sp., assembly GCA_013139345.1. Taxonomy (GTDB): domain Bacteria; phylum Pseudomonadota; class Gammaproteobacteria; order Nitrosococcales; family Methylophagaceae. The sequence continues at coordinate 3,517 of WTAY01000184.1, forward strand.
TGCATCTGATGCTTCGATAATTTCATCAATCACATCTAAGGCTTCAGCACGTTCAATCTTGGCAATAATGCCACCACGGCCTCCCGCATCACGAAGTAGTTGACGAGCAGTATGAATATCTTCTGCTGAGCGAGGAAAGGAAATCGCAACATAATCAGCCTGCATTTTAGCTGCGACAATGATATCGGCTTTATCTTTCTCAGTTAATGCATCGGCAGATAAACCCCCACCCTGGCGATTGATACCTTTGTTATTGGACAATTCACCACCAACAACTACTTTGCAGATGATACGTTGGCCTTCAACTTGTTCAACCCATAAAACCACACGTCCATCATCAAGTAGGAGTGTATCGCCACGTTTTACATCTTGTGGCAAGGTTTTGTAATCAATACCAACATGTTCAAAATTACCTGCA
>WTAY01000149.1 GCA_013139345.1 Methylophaga sp.
AGTGATAATGAATAAAACAGTCAGGCTATTTAATTTTTTCATCATTTTTTACAAACCTATTTCGAGGATTATTGAAAACCCTGTTTTACTGATTACGACCTTTAGTACGCTTACGTACACGTAACCAACCTGTAATTATTGCCAATAGTGCAACTAAGAAAGGTACTAGACCAATATTAAAGAATTTTAACTGGGTATCAAGAGTATCAATATCCTTACGTAAATCACTTTGAACATCACGTAATTGTTGCTGTGTTTTATGCTTCATTGTGCGAAGCTCAGCAATTTCTTTTTGTTGCTCTACGTTATGGATCTCTTCTCCACTACCACTACGCTCGACCTGCATTCTCGCGATACGTTGATCCGTTTCTTTTAAGATCTTTTGTAATTCACGTTCTTTGGTTCGATACAGTTTTTCAGCTTCACGCTGCAAGTCTAAAACACGATCAAATGGGCGAGAGAATCCAGAACGAGAACGCACACTAATTAAGCCATTAGTGTCAGACATTTCATCAATAGCGTTGATTAAGAAATCAATATTATTTGAGGTACTATAAGAGATTTGCTCACCATAGAAATCTTGTAACTGAACCCAAAAACGGTCTTGCAACATGTCTACGTCAGCAATAGCAATCACATCAATAGCCTGCTTAGACTCATCTAAGTGGTTACGTACTTTTTGTAATGTGCCATCATCACCTTTCACACCATCAGGGAATAGTGATTTCACGACACCATTTACACGAACAGCAAGAGGATAACTCAAGGTACCTGCTTGATATTTCGTTAATAATGCCATTGGATCATTACGGAACTGAACCACTCGTTTATCGACTAACATTGCTTCATCACTCGATGAAATCAGTGGTGTAAACTGTGTTGTAGCCCCCTCAATCACTTTGAAGTAACCCGTTGTTGCTACTTCAATTTTCTTCAGCTGACTAGTAATGGCTTGTTCATTATTTAATTGATCAGCTGGAATACCTTGCCACAAAACATAATCAATTGGCTTGTTGCCTGTGCGAGCACCAAAGTCTACTTTAATGGCTGTTTTACGATCAGCAACAACATCTGCTGCTGAACGCTCAAATCCCCACTGTGTGAACAGTTCTTTTAGATTTGAGCTACGTGAATAGACCATTGCAGCCATTGGATTATCTGGATCTTTTTCTGGAATATCACTTTCAGAATAGGGATCAACATAGGTAACCAATTTTCCGCCACGCAATACATATTGTTCGATAGCATACTGTGTGCGTTTTTCAAGTTCTTTCGGGTGAATCAGCATTAACACATCAATACTTGATGGAATACGTTTCACATCAATGGGTAGTACGACGACATTAAACAATTGGCGTAATTCTGCCATAAATGCCCAAGGTTTCGCACCATCTACTGACGCTGTTTCACCTTTATGAGGGTCATATTCTTCACCATTCACTTCTAAAGAACTCATCACAGCCACTGATTTTCTATCAGCACTCGATAATTTATAAATAAGCTTGGTTAAATCATATTCAAGTACATCTTCTTTTTCTGGTTGGAAAAATGAAATACTTTCCACACCATCAAGCAGGTTACTGCCTGCTAAACCAAAATAAAGAGGATCAGTAACACCATCAATTGGTACACCTTGTAGCCCATATTGCTTAGCACGCTGTTCATTATCTGAGAAAGGTTCAGGGTTAACGACAACCAAACGAATCATACCGTTCGATGCACGTTGATACTCTTCTAATAACTCTTGAACACGTTGAGCGTACGATTTAATACTTGGTAATTCTTGAGCAACCTGCTCAGAAAAATACAGTCTTAATGTCAGTTGCTCAGTCAATGCTTCAATAATATTTAACGAACCTTCTGATAAGGTATAAAGCTTATCTTCTGTCAAATCAACACGTGCTGATTTTAGGTTTCCATTAGTAACAATATTGAATGATAAAAATAAAATAACAGCCAGTATTAAACCAGCGGTCGATAATAGTTGCTTCTTCATCTAGCAATAACTCCTAATCAGCCTTACGGGCGTTAACAACGATGGCATTAGCAAATAGCCACACCAAAATGACAGAAGCGAAATACAACATATCACGCAGATCAATCACACCCTTAGAAATAGCATCAAAATGAGTTAAGAAGCTAAATGAACTTATCGCATCAACAAGCGCGGCAGGTGCCCAACTACTGAAAAAGTCGAGGACAATACCGTAACCACTTAATACAAAGATAAGGCTTACAATCAAACTTAATACAAAGGCAATAACTTGGTTCTTTGTTGTTGCTGATACACAGGCACCAATCGCTAAAAAGCCACCAGCCATCAAAAAGCTACCCAAGAAACCAGCGAAAATAACACCATTATCAGGTGCACCTAAGTAGTTCACCGTGATCCATAAAGGGAAATTTAATAGTAATGCGATGCCGGTAAAGAGCCATGCAGCCAAGAATTTACCCAATACGGCTTCAAAAACTGAAACAGGTAAGGTCATTAACAATTCTATTGAGCCACTTTTACGTTCTTCCGACCATAATCGCATCGAAATAGCAGGAATTAATAACACATAAATCCATGGATGAATGGAGAAGAAAGGATATAAATCAGCTTCGCCACGCTCAAAGAAATTACCAACAAAAAATGTTGAGAACCCTGTTAGTAACAAGAAACTAATAATAAAAACGTAAGCGACTGGCGTTGCAAAATAACCACTTAACTCACGCTTCAAAATAAACCAGATATTATTCATATTCATCATATCTATTTAGCCCCACCCATTGTAATGGTACGGAATACTTCATCTAAACGACCATGCTCAGCATGAAGTGAGTCAACCTGCCAATTATTATCACGAATCGCTTGTGACAATTCAGCGGTAATTTGCTGACCTTTTTGAGGATAAACTCGGAAGCCTCTATCACCAGGTAGTGTTTCAACTTCTTTTACATACGCCAGTGATGCTAAGAAAGCAGACAAACGTTCATCATCAACATTTACAACCGAAACACAGACCGCATTATGGTAACGAGACATGGCTTCGAGTTCATGCGGTGTGCCATCAAATTTAATTTTACCGTTCGCAATCAATACATTGCGATGGCATAAGGCATGCACTTCTTCAAGAATATGTGTTGAAATAATGATCGCTT
>WTAY01000101.1 GCA_013139345.1 Methylophaga sp.
ACAAGTTGCTACGCTAAAAAATATTTGCCTTCTCTTGGGTGTAGGGCTTGTAGCTTGTGCAGCGGTATTTGTAGCTCCTTTGATTGCTCCTTTTATGTAAATGAATATAGCTGACGCATTAAAACATGGCTGTATAACACTTAAAAACTCTGAAAGTCCTGATATTGATAGCCAACTTTTGTTATGTCATATTTTGATTTGTGGAAGCAACTATTTACATACATGGCCAGAGAAAGAGTTAAGTTCTGAACAACAACAGCAGTTTGATGAATTAATTATCCAGCGTCAGCAAGGTAAGCCCGTTGCCCAGTTGACCGGACAGCGTGGTTTTTGGTCATTAGATTTAAAAGTAACTGAAGACACATTAATTCCAAGACCAGATACTGAGTTATTAGTCTCACTCGCTTTAGAAAAAGTAACTAGCAATATGAGAGTTGCTGACTTGGGTACGGGAACAGGAGCTATCGGTTTATCACTAGCTCAAGAGGTTTCGAATATTCGAGTCTTTGCTTCCGATGCCTCATGGCAAGCAATAGAGGTTGCTAAATATAATGCTGTTCAACACCAACTTAGTAACGTTCAGTTTTGGAATGGTTCATGGCTTGATGCCATTGCTGATAAGGCTTTAGATATGGTGGTGAGTAATCCTCCTTATATTAAGTCAGACGATGCGCACTTATTACAAGGTGATGTACGTTTTGAGCCAATGACGGCACTTGCTTCTGGAGCTGATGGCTTGGAAGATATTCGCCAGATTATTGTGCAAGCAAAACGATGTTTAAAGCCAACATCATGGTTGCTCATTGAACATGGCTACGATCAAGCACAACAAGTAATGACATTATTTACTGAGGCAGGATTTATCACTGTATCATCACATAAAGACTATGGTGACAACGACCGCGTAGTGATGGGACAATTGCCATCATAGTTTTGGGGCAATTAAGCTTAGGATTATTTTTTAGAAACTACTTATGAACGATGATCAATTATTACGATATAGCCGCCAAATATTATTGCCACAGATTGATATTATTGGACAGCAGAAAATATTAGATGGCCATGTACTTGTTATTGGCCTAGGAGGCTTAGGCTCACCTGTTGCTATGTATCTAGCTGCTTCCGGTGTTGGACGTTTAACGCTGGTGGATGATGATCTTGTGGAAGTCTCTAATCTTCAACGCCAGATTATTCATAGTGAATCAGATATTGGTCGTCTTAAAGTTGAATCTGCCGCAGAGAGTGTAAAAGCGATTAACAGTGATTGTTTGGTTGAAGTTAGAACAATAAGGCTAGATAAGACTGCCTTGAATCTTGCAGTGGAAGAGACTGATATTGTCATTGATTGTAGTGATAATTTTGCGACCCGATTTTTACTTAATGAAGTCACACAAGCACAGAAAACACCATTGGTCTCTGGAGCTGCAATAAGGATGGAAGGTCAAGTCACTGTGTATGATTCACGGCAGACTGATAGTGCATGTTATAGATGTATTTATCAGGATGAAGGTGAGTTACAACAAACATGTTCAGAAAGTGGCGTATTATCCCCATTACTGGGAATAATTGGCAGTGTACAAGCCGTTGAAACTATAAAGTTGCTAGCTGGTATTGGTGAAACATTATCTGGAAGATTACTGATTTTTGATGCGCTTTCAATGTCATGGCAAGAAATGAAATTACGACAAGATCCATCTTGTCCCGTATGTGGAAAACAACAAAATTGAATAGGTTTTTATTAGTACTAGTATGAATAACTCACAATTAGAGCAAGCTGCTGAGATTGCATTGCAAGAAGCGACTAAACAGGGAGCCAGCGCGGCAGAAGTTGGAGTAAGTCATAGTACCGGCTTATCAGTGACGGTTAGACAAGGTGATGTCGAAACCTTAGAACATAATAATGATAAGGGCCTAGGGGTGACCGTTTATTTTGGTCAGAGCAAAGCCTCTGCAAGTACATCAGATTTACGTCCTGAAGCCATTGCAGATACAATCAAAGCAGCATGTGGTATTGCACAGCATACACAAGAAGACGAATATGCAGGATTGGCAGATGTAAGTTTGATGGCAACAAACTTTCCTGATTTATCTTTGTATCATCCCTGGGATGTTTCAGCTGAACAGGCGATTGAAATTGCCATGGAATGTGAACAAGCAGGCTTCGATGTCGATAAGCAAATAAATAACTCTGAAGGTGCAACAGTCTCAAGTCATCAAGGTGGACGAGTATATGCTAATAGCCATGGTTTTGTAGGCAGTTCAACGAGCACTCGCCACAGTCTATCGTGTACTTTGATTGCTGATGATGAGCGTGGTATGCAGCGTGATTATTGGTATGGCATTGCACGAGATGCAGCCGATCTTGATTCCGCATTATCAATAGGTCAGCGGGCAGCACAGAATACCTTACGTAGGCTTAATGCTAAAACGGTTAAAACTGGCACATATCCTGTTATTTTTGCTGCTGACATTGCACCGTCATTATTTAGTCAGTTAATTGGTGCGATTCGTGGTGGTGCTTTATATCGAAAATCAAGCTTCTTGCTTGATCATTTGGGTAAGC
>WTAY01000142.1 GCA_013139345.1 Methylophaga sp.
ATGTAGGCTTAGAAGGTGCCGTAGTAGGTATCGACACATTCGGCGAATCAGCACCGGGTGGCGAAGTGATGAAACACTTTGGTTTTACTGTTGAGAATGTAGTTAAGAACGTTAACGGCGTTCTGTAAGAAACAAACTATTTTGAAATAGTTTATTGGTTATGTTCAGCTCTTGCTTTTGCAAGGGCTGAGTTGATTGATAATAAAAATAGCTGTAATTTTAAAATAAAGGCATATTGGGGAGTCTAGACGGGAAGATAAGTAAATTAACAAAAGGCTTGTTGGTTTCGTTGTTATTATCTGCTGCTGTAGTAGTAGAAGCAGCAGATAGCAAGTATCCAGCAACAGATTTTCAACCGAAAGTTGTTTATCAAGATACTGGTTATAAACACACTGGTTCAGCTACTTCGTCATCAAAAGCGAAGTTTGTAGGTGAGGTAAGTGTTGCTGATCCAGATTTTCCAGCGGCAAATTTTGAACCAGAGGTTTTGTTTCAAGATAAAGGCTATAAGCATAAAAAAGATACTGCATCTTCTTCATCTGTTAGTGCACCAGCTACAAGTTCAAGTGTTGTAGAAGCAGAAGCTGAAGCTGTTAGCGAAGAGTCATCTATGAGTTTAATCATGGGCTTGGCTGTTCTTGCAATTGCTGGATTTGTTTTTTATAGCAAGAGTGCTAAAAAAACCACACCTGTTAGACGAGCTGCTGCACGACCTGCTGTTGCGACAGCAAGAGCAGGTGAGGCAGTAAGTGGTGTTGATAAATATTTAGAAGGTAGGGTAGGCGTAAAACCAAGTGGTGTTTCTAAGTACTTGGAAGAGCGTAATACTGCGGTTAGTGGTGTTTCTAAATATGTTGCGAAGCAAAAAGTTTCTGCAAGATTAGCATCAGTAACAGGGGTAGAAAAATACTTGAAAGACCGAGGATAGAGTAATGGAAGAAAATTACTTAATTGGTCTGTTTGTCGCTTTTATTTTTAGCTTTGTATTGTTTAAAAAGGACTCTACAGCATCTACAGAAGATAAAATTGAAAGGCAACAACCTAAGGTGCATCGTGATACATCTGGAACTACTGGTGTTGCTAGATATTTGCAAGAAAAACAAGGTTCAGATATAGCACGTCCGGCAGTAAGTGGTGTTGCTAAGTATCTGGCTGGAAAAGAAAATGCGCCTGTGAGTGGCGTTAGTAAATATATGGCAAGGCAAGCTGTTCATGCAAAGAAGATGGCTAAAGAAAATGTATCGGGTGTTGAAAAGTATTTAAACAACCGTGGTTAAATAAATTTACTCCATTAAGTTTTTCCCCTTTTATCTTTGTAGATAGAAATACACAAGGACGTGTTTTTTATCTATTCTAATTTCACTTATATTGGATTGTGATGTGTAAAACTTATCATAATCCAATATATTTGAATTAATTTTAAACTTTATCCTAGAGGTATTATCCATGGCTAATTTATTAGATCAACTTAAAGCTGTTACTGTTGTTGTTGCAGATACAGGTGACATCAACGCAATTGAAAAATTCACACCTCGTGATGCAACTACAAACCCTTCTCTAATCACTATGGCAGCTCAAATGCCAGAATACCAAAGTATTGTTGATGATACTTTAAAAGGTGCTAGAGAAACTTTGGGTGCTAGTGCTTCTGCTGCTGATGTTGTGACTTTAGCTTTTGACCGTTTAGCAGTTTCTTTTGGTCTTAAAATTCTTGATATTATTCCAGGTCGTGTTTCAACTGAAGTTGATGCGCGTTTATCTTATGATACTGATGCTACTATTGCAAAAGGTCGTGAGATTATTGCTCAATACGAAGCGGCTGGAATTTCAAAAGAAAGAATCTTAATCAAAATTGCAGCAACTTGGGAAGGTATCCAGGCAGCAGCAGTTCTAGAAAAAGAAGGTATTGCTACTAACCTGACATTAATCTTTGGTTTACACCAAGCGATTGCATGTGCTGAAAATGGTATTACATTAATCTCTCCATTTGTTGGTCGTATTCTTGATTGGTACAAAAAAGACACAGGTCGTGATTCTTATGCTCCTGCAGAAGATCCTGGTGTTGTTTCAGTAACAGCTGTTTACAATTACTACAAAAAATTCGGTTTTAAAACTGAAGTTATGGGCGCAAGTTTCCGTAACCTTGGTGAAATCACTGAATTAGCGGGTAATGATTTGTTAACAATCTCTCCAGGACTTCTTGAAGAGTTACAAGCAACAGAAGGTAATTTGCCAACTAAATTAGATGCTAGTAAATCAGCAGCTATGGATATTGCGGAAATCAATGTTGATAAAGCTACTTTTGAAGCAATGCATGCTGAAGATCGTATGGCTACAGATAAACTAGCTGAAGGTATCCAAGGTTTTGAAAAAGCATTGGTAACTTTAGAAGAGTTATTAGCAGATAGATTGGCTGCAGTAGAAGCTTAATTATAAAAATGTAGGTTGGGTTAGCGATTGCGTAACCCAACAAGATTTAATGGATTGATGGGTTGCGCATTGCTAACCCAACCTACGCATATTCATATTATAAGAATTTATAATTTCAAGTTGTAAGTAAATATCATGGAATGGTATTACTTCTTATATACAAACAGATATAAAAAATGTCACAAAAAATATTAGATGTTGTAAAACCAGGTGTTATCGCAGGCGATGATGTTCAAAAAGTCTTTGAAATTTGTAAAGCAAATAGCTTTGCATTGCCGGGTGTAAACTGTATTAATACAGATTCAATTAACGGCGCTCTTGAAGCGGCTGCTAAAGTAAAATCACCTGTTATTATTCAGTTTTCAAATGGCGGAGCTGCTTTTGTTGCTGGTAAAGGTCTTAAGCTAGAAGGTCAAGGCAATGCGATATTAGGTGCTATTTCTGGTGCTAAACACGTGCATAACGTAGCTGAATCTTATGGTATTCCAGTTATTCTTCATACTGATCACGCAGCGAAAAAATTATTACCTTGGATTGACGGTTTATTAGATGCAGGTGAAAAACACTTCGCAGAAACTGG
>WTAY01000250.1 GCA_013139345.1 Methylophaga sp.
ATATAAATCGATGATCGTTGCCAAGTATAACCAGCCTTGCCGTGTGTAAATAAAGGTGGTGTCGCTCACCCACTTCTGATTCGGCTTGTCGCTGCTAAAATTTCTATCCAGAATATTCATGGCAAACACCTCTGGTGTTTCGGGCTATTTTGGCTTTTTTATGTCGAATAGAAGTGCGAGCAATAATGCCATTTCTCTGCATCATGGTTGCTATTTTATTGAGACTCACTTTAATACCCATTGCATTTGAATTAAAAGGGGACGCTACCCTTTAATTGCGTTCTAGTGTAGTATATCTGTTATGCCTAGAGTAGCCCGAACAGTTTTTCCTAATATCCCACATCATATTACGCAACGAGGAAATAGACGTGATGATGTTTTTTTCACCGATGATGATCGCCAAATTTATTTAGAATGGCTACAGTTTTACTGTGAAAAACATGATGTGGCTATTTTAGCGTATTGTTTAATGACTAATCACGTTCACCTTGTTTTAACACCCCATTCTGAAGCAGGGCTACAAAAAGTCTTAAAACCACTTCATATGCGCTATTCCCAATATATTAATAAAACAAAAAATTGGACAGGTCACTTGTGGCAAGGTCGATTTTTTTCCTCGCCATTGGATGAGGCGTATGCATGGTCTACTATTCGCTATGTTGAGCGAAATCCTGTTCAAGCAGGAATGATTGCTCGAGCAGAAGAGTATCAATGGTCAAGTGCGGCCGCTCATTGTGGTTTGAAGGAAGCATTATTTCTTGCTCAATTACCTGAGTCATTGGATGGTATTACTCAAGGTGAGTGGTCAGCATGGCTTGCTCTTCCTGAACATCAGGATACGATTAATATTATTCAGCGAAATATTGAAAAAGGATTACCATGCGGTAGTGATGATTTTATTGCCCAGTTAGAAAGTATTTCGAAGAGATCGCTACGGTATAAACCGCAAGGGCGGCCCATTAAAGGGTAGCGTCCCCTTTCCCCCCCTTCCCCCCCCTTTTCCCATATTACTGGCACAGCCTCAATAACTGCTCGAGATCTTGGGAGAGCAGTAGCTGCTGCTATGCATGGAACAGCCGGTGGAAATATAATTGGAGAATAAGATGAATATAAAGCACAAACTACAATTGATGTTAGGCATCGAAATTATACTAATTATTGTACATAAATTTAATACAAATCATTCGTTGACTGGTTCAGATAACTTTATAGAGTGGCACTATATATTGGCGCTTTCATTTGGTATTTTTATTATTATATATACACTGAGGATTAAGTGTCTTAAATGTGGAGCAAGACAAGTTTTTAGAGGCTTTAGTATCTGGGATTTAAGAATGCCAGAAGATAAGTGTTACAAGTGTGGCCATAGTTTACGTTAATAAATTAAAAGGGGACGCTATGAAGTTCCCCCATTAAACTCAGGGCAAGATCATACTTAACCGCATAATGAATCAAAAGGGGACGCTAGCTGAGCGATCCCCACGAAATTTCCAAATGTTAGGTTATTTTCCACTCAGCTTCAATGGTGTCTGCGGATAAATCAGCACCACAGTCCCACTCAATAAAATATTGTCCATTTTGTATTTTTATAAAGTTATCAATATCTTTTAATTCGGTAAATGCTTCTGAGTTTAAATAGGGTGTGACATCAAATAAACCTATCCGACCATCTTTTGTCGATATGCGTAAAGTATGATTTTCTTGTGGTTCTATTTGAGTGATTATCATTGATCAAGCCCTCTGATAGGGAATGGTTTTTTACCATTAACGGCCAGTTCCCAATCTGCACGTAGATCATCGTGATGAATTTCAATCCAAGCAACTACAAGTTTATGTTTTTTAGGAGGGAGCTTGCCTGAAAGTAATTTTCCATCTTCAATTGCATAAACGCCAACTTCTCCTTGGTATTCAGCATGAATATGAGGGCTATTATGCTTGCCAGTATCATGAAAAAACATCCTGATAAGAACACCATAAAACATTGAGATAGTGGGCATAAATTGTTCCTAAATCTTGAATAATAATGAGTATAAGATAAATTATGACAGAGTTAGTAAGAATGTTCACTGAATTTACGGCGAATTATATTCAAAACAAGAAAGGAAAAGCTAAACCGTATCAGGTAAAACAAGTATTACTGGCAATTGAAAATGTGGAGGTGCATCATGGGATTTGAAGTCAATAAATACTGAAGTTCCCCCATTAAACTGGACTCAATTAAAGGTGACGCGACTCTTTGAATAATCAAGATGGATTGTTTTGACGCTAGCCGTTAGGCTATGACAACTTTAATGTACTGATTATTATTTACGCTATGCAAAAAATTATTCGCGGTTTTTATAATTTACCCTCATCGCCAACAGGCTGCGTGGCAACAATTGGTAATTTTGATGGCGTACATTTAGGCCATCAAGCGGTATTGAACCAATTGGCTCTGAAAGGCGATACATTAGGTCTTCCGGCTATTGTTATTACGTTTGAACCCCAAGCAAATGAATTTTTTGCACCTGACAAAGCGCCTGCACGTTTAAGTCGATTTCGTGAAAAGGTTGAGACGCTCCGTTGCTATTCAATTCAACAGCTCTGTGTTTTACGCTTTAATAAAAAGCTAGCGCAAATGACTGCGGAAGAGTTTATTCAGCAATTAATCATTGATGGTTTGAATATTAAATATCTTGTGGTTGGAGATGATTTCAAGTTCGGTAAAAATCGCCAAGGCGATTTCAACATGTTGCAGAAGGTGGGGGCTGAGTATGGTTTTCAAGTTGTTAATATGCATACTTTTTCAATTGATAATAGTCGGGTAAGTAGCACAAGGATTAGGCAAGCATTAAAAGCGGGCGATCTGATGCAAGCTGAAAAATTATTGGGCCGTCCTTATCGCATGAGTGGTCGTGTTGCTCATGGTGATAAACGTGGTCGAACAATGGGGTTTCCGACAGCTAATATTCACTTACATCGTCGTAAAGTGCCATTAAGTGGTGTGTATGCTGTCCAGCTATTTGGAATAGAAGGTGAACCAGTTCAAGGCGTGGCTAATGTAGGCATCCGACCAACTGTTGGGGCAGATAAAGCCTTATTAGAAGTCCATTTGTTTGATTTTAATCGTGAGATCTATGGCGAACATGTGCAAGTTCATTTCTTGTATAAACTTCGAAATGAGCAAAAGTTTGCTAATCTTGATTCGCTTATTGCACAAATTCAACAGGATTGTGAACATGCTAAGGACTATTTCGCTAAGCAGTAATTTTGATCCTCGATTCTTTATCAAATAAAAGTAATATTCAGCTTCTATTTAACAGGTAGGCCGTGTAGTATAACCTCAGTATTTATAAGCATTTCGGGCATACTGGATATCTTTGAATCAGTAATGCGTTTTTAAGTAACTGAAAAAGAACTAAAAATTATGTTGGAGAATTATCTCCCAATTTTGTTGTTTGTGCTGATTGGTATCGGCTTCGGTGTAATGCCGCTTCTTGCCGGATTTGTACTTGGTCCTCGTCGCCCCGATGATGAAAAACGTTCAGTCTATGAATGTGGATTCGAACCCTTTGAAGATGCACATATGAAATTTGATGTGCGTTACTACCTCGTTGCTATTCTGTTTATTATTTTTGATTTAGAAATCGCCTTTCTATTCCCTTGGGCTATTGTGCTCGATGATATTGGTGTCTTTGGTTTATTAGCCATGTTTTTATTTCTAGGCATATTAGTCGTTGGCTTTATCTATGAATGGAAGAAGGGAGCGCTGGAATGGGAATAGAGGGAGTTCTGGACGAAGGGATTGTAACGACTTCAGCTGATAAATTAATCAATTGGGCTAGAACAGGTTCTTTGTGGCCAATGACCTTTGGCCTTGCATGCTGTGCTGTTGAAATGATGCAAGCAGGTGCATCACGTTATGATTTAGATCGCTTTGGTGTTGTGTTTCGCCCAAGCCCCCGTCAATCAGATGTGATGATTGTGGCGGGCACATTAGTGAATAAAATGGCGCCAGCCTTGCGTAAAGTATATGACCAAATGTCTGAGCCACGTTGGGTTATCTCTATGGGGTCGTGTGCAAATGGTGGTGGTTACTATCATTATTCGTATGCTGTGGTTCGTGGTTGTGATCGAATAGTACCTGTCGATATTTATGTCCCTGGTTGTCCTCCTACTGCAGAAGCATTGTTATATGGCATTATCCAGTTGCAGAAAAAAATTCGTCGTACTAATACAATTGCACGAATAGAATCACAGACGCAGGATGCATAAAATCAGATGATAAAAGCGCTCAAGGAAAAGCTGGAACAGCAATTGTCTGATGTGATTCTCGATTGTGAATGGCATTTTGATGAACTTACTATTCATGTACCTGCAGAAAGTATCGTATCAGTCTGTGAACAATGTCGTGATCTACTCGGCTTTGAACAGCTAATCGATCTGTGTGGTGTTGATTACTCTCAATATGGCGGTAGTGCATGGGAAACGAAAGGTGCATCTGATCGTGGCTTTAGTCGTGCTGTTGATGGTGTCGGCAATATGGAGCCAGTTTCTGAAGGCTATCGTTTTGCTGTTGTTTACCATCTATTGTCTGTTCAGCATAATCAACGATTACGAATTAAAGTTCGTTTAGATGCTGACAGCCCTATTCTTGATAGTGTCACTCAGGTTTGGAGTAGTGCTAATTGGTTTGAGCGTGAAGCCTTTGATATGTTCGGTATTTTATTTAATGGACATGATGATTTACGCCGAATTTTAACGGATTATGGTTTTGTTGGTCATCCTTTTAGAAAGGACTTTCCTCTTATCGGTAATGTTGAAATGCGTTATGACCCAGAGAAAAAACGGGTTGTATATGAGCCGGTGAGTATTGAAGAGAGAACTTTGGTACCTCGCGTTATTCGTGATGATAATCGTTATAGTGGAAACGAATAATGGCTGAGATTAAAAACTACACATTAAATTTTGGTCCTCAACATCCTGCTGCACATGGTGTATTACGCCTAATCTTAGAAATGGATGGTGAAGTCATTCAACGTGCTGATCCTCATGTTGGTTTATTACATCGTGGTACTGAGAAATTAGCGGAAACCAAACCCTATAATCAAAATATTGGTTATATGGATCGCCTAGATTATGTTTCTATGCTGTCGAATGAGCATGCTTATGTAATGGCAATTGAGAAAATGTTGGGAGTTCAAGTACCTGAACGTGCTCAATATATCCGAGTCATGTTTGATGAGATTACCCGTATTTTGAACCACCTAATGTGGTTAGGTACGCATGGTCTTGATATCGGTGCAATGACAATATTTTTATATTGCTTCCGTGAACGTGAAGATTTAATGGATGCGTATGAAGCGGTATCTGGCGCACGAATGCATGCTTCTTATTATCGTCCTGGCGGTGTCTATCGTGATTTGCCGGACACAATGGCGAAATATGAAAAATCGAAATGGCATAGTGCAAAAGAAGTTAAGGAAAAAAACACAAATCGTGAAGGGAGCTTATTAGACTTTCTTGAAGATTTTACGGATCGCTTTCCTACGTGTGTTGATGAATATGAAACATTGTTAACCGATAACCGCATTTGGAAGCAACGTACAGTAGGTATCGGTGTGGTTTCCCCTGAACGCGCATTACAGCTTGGCTTTACAGGGCCAATGCTACGTGGTTCAGGTATTGAATGGGACCTGCGTAAAAAACAACCCTACGAAGTGTATGACCGTATGAAGTTTGATATCCCTGTTGGTGTAGAAGGGGATTGTTATGACCGTTATTTGGTGCGTATTGAAGAAATGCGTGAATCAAATAAAATCGTCAAGCAATGTATTGATTGGTTAAGAGAAAACCCTGGCCCAGTTATTACGGATGATGTGAAAGTTGCTCCACCTAAACGAGCTGACATGAAAGATAATATGGAAGCCTTAGTTCATCACTTTAAACTCTTTACCGAAGGCTACTGTGTACCAGAAGGTGAAGCTTATGCCGCTGTTGAACATCCAAAGGGTGAGTTTGGTATTTATATGGTGTCAGATGGTGCAAATAAACCGTATCGCTTGAAGATTCGAGCCCCGGGTTTTGCCCATTTATCAGCAATGAATGAAATGGTTAAAGGGCATATGTTAGCCGATGTGGTTGCCATTATCGGGACAATGGATATCGTGTTTGGTGAGATTGATCGATGATATTAACAGGACAAAAAGAACAACTATTCACAGCCGATATTCGCCAAAAGCTAGATGAGTGGGTTGCTAAATATCCATCAGGGCAAAGTCAGTCGGCTGTCATTCCATCTTTACATATATTGCAAGCAGAAAATGAAGGCTGGCTATCAGAAGATGTCATGGATGCTTTAGCCGTTTACCTTGCGATGCCTAAAATTAGTGTTTACGAAGTAGCTACTTTTTACACTATGTTTGACCTTAAGCCTGTTGGTAAACATAAGGTTAATGTTTGTACCAATATTTCATGCCAGTTAAATGGGTCAGAAGAGGTCGTTAAACACCTTGAAAAATGTTTGGATGTGAAGCTAGGTGAAACAACTGCCGATGGCAATGTGACATTGAGAGAAGTTGAATGTTTAGGTGCCTGTTGTGGTGCGCCGATGATGCAAGTAAATCGTGATTATCATGAACATCTAACCACTGAGAAAATTGACACTATTTTGGCAGGAATCAAATCATGAAACTAAATCAGGTTTGTTTCCGCACGCGCCATCTCGATGAGCCATGGACACTAGAGTCTTATAGAAGTGTGGGTGGTTATGAAGTTTTAGAAAAAATTCTTAAAGAAAGAACACGCGCCGAAGATATTATCGAACAATTGAAAGATTCAGCATTACGTGGCCGTGGTG
>WTAY01000116.1 GCA_013139345.1 Methylophaga sp.
GAACGTTCAGACTATATGCCTGGTATTCAATTTAAAGTACCTTTTGTGAATGAAGTTCGTCGTTTTGATGGTCGAGTATTAACGCTTGATGAAACACCAACACGGTTCTTGACGGGTGAAAAGAAAAACGTACAAGTTGATTCGTTTATCTTGTGGCAGATTAATGATCCAGCAAAATACTTTACATCAATGGCGGGTAATGAAGAGCGTGCTAAGCAACGTCTATCACAAATCGTTAAAGATGGGTTACGTGCTGAATTTGGTAAACGTAGTATTCAAGAACTCGTTTCTGGCGATAGACTGTCAATGATCGACACAATTCTTACCAATGCAAATATAACTGCAGCCGAATTTGGTATTAATATTGTAAATGTTCGAATCAAACGTATTGATTTACCATCTGAAGTGAGTAGTTCGGTTTATACGCGAATGGAAGCTGAGCGTGAACGTGTTGCAAAAGAACTTCGTTCTCAAGGTGCTGAAGAAGCAGAGAAGATTCGTTCTGATGCTGATCGTCAACGAACTATTTTACTCGCGAATGCTCAGAAGACAGCTGAAGAGCTTCGTGGTAACGGTGATGCACAAGCGACTGATATTTATGCTAAAGCATACAGTCAAAATAGTGACTTCTATTCGTTTTATCGTCGTTTAGCTGCATATAAAAATGTATTTAAAGGCGATGATATGTTGGTGATTGAGCCTAAAGGTGAGTTCTTTAACTTATTTAACTCTCCTGAATAATTAGAAGTGAGTGAAACGTTTTTACACAGTCTGTGGCTTGCCACAGCACTGATGTTGGTGATTGAAGGTATAATGCCTTTTTTGAATCCCACCACGTTTCGTCGAGCATTGTTACAAATGGCCGGTATGACAGATCAGCAACTAAGAACTATTGGTTTGCTATGTATGATCTCGGGTGTGGTTTTACTTTATTGGGTAAATTGATTAAATGAGTCATAAACAACGTTGGTTGCTCCCAGAAGGCATTGATGAGTTAATGCCAGAACAAGCACAACAACTAGAAGAATTACGTCGACAGTTGCTCGATATGATGCAGAGCTGGGGTTACCAATTGGTATTTCCGCCCTTAGTTGAATACCTTGATTCTTTGCTGACGGGAACAGCTAAAACGCTTGATCTACAAACATTTAAATTGACTGACCAAGTGTCAGGCCGTTTAATGGGTATTCGTGCAGATATGACACCGCAAGTGGCTCGTATTGCGGCCCATAATTTGCGTGATCACGAAGGTGTACTTCGACTTTGTTATATCGGCAATGTGTTACATACTTTGCCGCAAGGGACATCACGTAATCCTATTCAATTAGGTGCTGAAATATATGGTCACTCAGGTCCTGAAAGCGATATGGAAGTATTGCAACTCATGATCGAAGTGTTGAATACGACTGGTGCAGTATCTGATTTATTATTAGATTTAGGTCATGTTGGCATTTATCGTGGTTTAGCAGAGCATGCCGGTTTGAATGATGAGCAAGAGCATGAGTTATTTACCGCTCTGCAACGTAAAGCATTACCAGAAATTGAAGACTTATTAACAAGTTATCAATTAGCACCTGATTCACATGAAATGTTATTAGCATTAGCTGAATTAAATGGCGGTATTGACGTTTTAACAACAGCGAAAAAAGTACTTTCTAGGGCTCCTGAACAAGTTCAATCAGCCCTAGCAACTTTGCAAACTATTGCTGATATGACGGCTAAACGATTGCCAGAGCTAACATTGAACTTTGATTTGTCAGAGTTGCGTGGTTACAACTATCATACAGGGCTTGTGTTCGCTGCTTATCAGCGAGGCTCTGCCAATGCCGTTGCAACGGGTGGACGTTATGATGATATCGGTGAAGACTTCGGTAATGCACAACCTGCAACAGGTTTCAGTTTAGATTTAAAAGTGCTTGTTAATCAGCTTGCGAATACAAATGCGAAGAAAACACCAACGTATGTGACTTGGTCTGATGATGAAGCAGAACAGAAAAAAGTTGCACAATGTCGTGAACAAGGCGAAGTGGTTATTTACCAATTCGCAGATAAATAATTAATACGACTACTCATTGTAGTTGAAACAGGAAACACAGAAACGTGGCTAAAAATATCGTTGTGATCGGCTCCCAATGGGGCGATGAAGGTAAAGGTAAACTGGTTGATTTGTTGACAGATGAAGTGTCAGCAGTGGTTCGTTTCCAAGGTGGTCATAATGCAGGTCATACGTTAGTTATTGACGGCAAGAAAACAGTATTACATTTAATTCCATCTGGTATTTTACGTGAGCATGTTCAATGTTTGATTGGTAATGGTGTGGTGTTATCACCTGAAGCATTGCTAACAGAAATGACTGAACTTGAAGGTAATGGAATTCCTGTTCGTGAGCGTCTAAAAATTAGTGCCGCATGTCCATTAATACTGGAATACCACATTGCTTTAGATCAAGCACGTGAACGTCGTCGTGGCAAAGCTGCAATTGGTACAACAGGCCGCGGTATTGGTCCAGCCTATGAAGATAAAGTAGCGCGTCGTGGATTACGTTTAGGTGACTTAGTTGATGAGAAAAGCTTTGTAGTGAAGCTTGAAGAGGTGGTTAAATTCCATAACTTCTCATTGATTAACTACTATCAAGCACAGCCGGTTAGTTTTGAAAAAGTACGTGATGCTATTTTAGCAATGCGTGATGTTTTGTTACCGCTTATTGCTGATATTCCTCAAATGCTAAAAGAGTATTCTGAAGCAGGCGATAATGTCATGTTTGAAGGCGCTCAAGGTGCTTTGTTAGATATTGATCATGGTACATACCCTTATGTAACATCATCGAACACAACTGCCGGTGGTGCAGCCGCAGGTGCAGGTGTTGGTCCATGTCATATTGATTATGTACTTGGTATCACTAAAGCCTATGCAACTCGTGTCGGTGCTGGTCCTTTTCCATCAGAATTACTTGATAGTGATGGTGCTGCGAATGAGATTGGCCAATATCTAGCGGATAAAGGCCATGAAGTCGGTGCAACAACAGGCCGAGGTCGTCGTTGTGGTTGGTTAGATATGGTTGCTTTAAGCCGTGCGTGTTGGGTTAATAGTGTTACAGGCCTATGTTTAACTAAACTTGATGTGCTGGATGGTTTAGATACTATTCGCCTATGTGTCGCTTATGAGCGTGATGGCAAAGCGGTTGATGTATTGCCATTAAGTGCTGATGAGTTTGAAGGCTGTGAACCACAATACATTGATATGCCGGGCTGGAGCGAATCAACCTTAGGCGTTACTGAATTTGATAAGTTGCCTGAAAATGCACAAAACTATATTAATAAAGTTGAAAGCTTAGCAGGCGTACCGATTGATCTTGTTTCTACAGGACCTGATCGTGTTGAGACTATTATTCGTAGAGATCTGTTTAGTCTTTAAGAGCTAAATAATATTTCTTTAATAGCGCCCTCTAAGGAGGGCGCTGTTGTATCTAAAGCTTGGGTTTTGAAACGCCAGAATAGAGTGCAGAATAATCGGTATTATCTAAACCTTGTTCGAGCGTTTTATCCAATAATTTATCGATACCTTCCAGTGCACATGTTTCTAATCCCAGTCGTTTAGCAACAGACAAAAATAGCCGAGTATCTTTGGCTAGATGTTTCGTTGGGAAGTTAGGGTTAGCAAAATTTCGTTCAAGCATTCGGTCTAGTTTTTTATCAAATGTTGGGGCGTATAAAGCACTGTCACGGACAACTTTCATAAACTGTTCGACTTCAATGCCTTCTTTTTCCACCAAGGCCAAGCTTAATGCAAAGCTAGAGGTTAGTCCGGCAATGAGCTGATTCATAGCAAGTTTTACAGTTGATCCTTGACCTGTGTCACCTATGTGCTGAGGAGCTTTTCCTATTAGTTTTAATAATGGTAAGGCCGCTTCATAATCAGCATCACTTCCACCTGCCATCAAGATTAATGTACCCGTTCTTGCCTCAGGTAGGCTCCCTAAAACGGGACACTCAAGGTAGTGACCGTGATTGTCAGTGATACGTTTAGAAACCGCCCGAGACTCATCAGGTGCAATTGTACCCATTTGAATAATGGTTTTATCTTTAAACGATTCAGCAGAGATCGTATCAAGAACACTATTGATAGCATCAGCATCACTTAGCATCAGCAAACAATATTCACTAGCATCAAGTGCCTCTTGCGCAGAAGTTGCAATTGCAGCACCTTGCTGCTGCAATTGAACTGTTTTATCAGGGCTACGGTTGAAGAGTGTTAATTGTTGAACTTCGGCAATAAGGTGTTCAGATAGTGCGTGACCCATTAAGCCTATGCCAATCAGTGATACTTTCATGTCAATTCCATAATTTTGTTAATAACTTTAGTAGAAGCATACTATACCTATGTCACTTCAATTTACATCCCACTGAAACTGGTAGATTGAAGTGACATGGGTATATAGGGTGCTGTAGAATAGGTGTAATTATTTTACCGTACAGACAGGGGATCACTGTGTACAAGAAAAACATGACTATTGCTGGTTTTGATGATGAATTATTGAAGGCGATTGAAGCTGAGAATATTCGTCAAGAAGACCATATCGAATTGATCGCATCAGAAAACTACACTAGCCCACGTGTAATGGAAGCTCAAGGCTCATCATTAACAAATAAATATGCTGAAGGTTACCCTGG
>WTAY01000072.1 GCA_013139345.1 Methylophaga sp.
GAAACAAATTGTAGCGTCAGCTGCTACAAATGCAGCAAATAAAGGATATACACCCACAGCCGGAGAGCTCGATGAGATCACTGGTATTTGAAGGTAATACTTGGGCTGCATACGAAGCACTCAGGACGAAAGACAAAAAGCTACACAACGCGTTTTGCCGATTGTTGAAAGAAATGCTTCGTGACGATCCTGCTACGGGAGCTGGAAAACCTGAACGATTAAAACATAATCTCGCTGATTTATGGTCTCGCCGTATTAGCCAGAAAGACCGTATTATTTATAAATATGACAAAGACTACGTTTATATCTTTGCTATTGGCGGGCATTACGACCAGTTTTAAATTGTTGTCATACCGTAAGTAGGCTGTTCCTTTGTTAAATGTTGGAGTCCGTCAACATTTTATCACCATGAATTGTATATAAAACAAACAGCAACATCGTAAAGCACTTTAGAGCATTAGTTTTATTACCATAATTCTTATGAAAGCCATGAAGAACACCATGCCTATTTGGTATAACTAAGTTACTTTCTGGATCGCTAGGGTTTATATCTTTTATAGCATCTGTTGCAACTTCTGAAAACATACTGGTATATACTTCATTGAACATTCTAGATAAAATTGAAGCGTCTTTGTACTGAGAGAACAGAATTTCTAGAGAGTCCTTTGAAATGAAGTCTGTAATATATGTTGAAATTTCATCTCGTGCTCTCTCCCCTTCTTTTTTGTATAGGCTTTTGTCAAACTGGTCATGAAAGATACCGTCAGACTGACTAAAAAATAAATGAATTGCAGCTGAGTAATACTCAGATTCAAAACAATGCTTGGCTTCATCAAAAATAGAAGCTCTTGATGGCTCAACTCGTTTGATACTTTCCCAGTGTTGGTCCCATTCGGAGAAAATTAAATTCTTCATGAAATCTGAGAAGTTAATTTCTTCTTTGCTGTAATCTCTATACAAAGAAAAAATAAAAACTTCATTTAAGTACCAGCCTTGAGAAATAGCTAGCTTAGCTATTTTAGACATTTCATCTGTTTTTTGAGCAGGCCACACTTCTGTCCATTGAGCCAGACTTTTAAGCTTATTTCTAAAATTCATGAATACATTCCTTGTAGGCGTTTAATTATTTATGGGACAACATCCCCATAACTTTTATCAACAATATCACCTCTTCGTCAAACAAAACCATGTTTTGAACAAATTCTGATATTATTTTCGGTTAAGTAATTAATAAGGAACTAGGTATGGCTTTGGATAATGCATTAAGTTGGCAACCGAGTTTGAACTCAGAATTTGAACAGCCCTATATGAAAGAGTTGAAACAATTCCTAAGGGCTGAAAAAGATCAGGGCAAAGTGATTTACCCCCATTCATCCAATTGGTTTCATGCGTTAGAAACAACGCCGTTAGATAAGGTGAAGGTCGTTATTTTAGGCCAAGATCCTTATCACCAGCCTAATCAGGCGCATGGTCTTTGTTTTTCTGTCTTACCGGGAATAAAAACACCGCCATCATTGGTCAATATGTATAAGGAATTGCAGACAGATTTAGATATTATTCCAGCTACTCATGGCTATTTAGAAAGTTGGGCGCAGCAGGGTGTGTTATTGCTTAATGCGGTGTTGACGGTGGAAGATTCAAATGCCAATGCTCATCAGGGTAAGGGCTGGGAACAGTTTACCGATAAAGTTATTTCAGTGGTTAATGAGCAGTGTGACGATGTGGTGTTTATGTTGTGGGGGAGTTATGCACAGAAAAAAGGGGCAATGATTGATGCGTCACGGCATTGTGTTTTAAAAGCCCCGCATCCATCGCCATTATCTGCATACAGAGGTTTTTTTGGTTGTCAGCATTTTAGCAAGGCAAATGCGTACTTGAGTGAGCATGGCAAGTTGGCTATTGACTGGCAACTACCCGTCGACTAGATGGGAATAGAGCTGTCTCTTAATAATTCTAAATCGAATTGCGTTTAGTTATGTACCCATGGTCAATGAATCTGTAGATAAATCAGGTATTTTTTTGACAGGGTGTATCAATACGCGTCTTAATATTATCTCCTCACCCCAGCCCTCTCCAACAGGAGAGGGGGTTAAGCTCCTTCTCCCTTGAGGGAGAAGGTTGGGATGAGGGGGGCAATCTTAATAATGCTAAAATCAGAACGAATCAGCACCAGAAGAACACCAACCATTAATCGCACAGTATGCTTTACGCTGAATATCTACACTTTGAATGATCATGGGTATATTATAATGCCTGAAGCGATAGGGACATCGTGTAATAAAAGAGATTAGGGATAATAAGATGAGAATTATAATTGCAGTTCTATTTTTAAGTACTTCTTTGCAAGCTGAAGAGGTGTCAATACGACAATTAGAAAATAATATTCAACTTTCTAGAGCGACCATGCTTGAATCAGAGTCTCTTATCAAGTCCTCCGAGTTAGCAATTTTGCAAATAGAAATGCAAACTCCATTACAAGAAGGTGATGGTGTGACGGCTATGACAGATAGTGAGTTAAAGAAAAAGATTAAGCGTCAGAAGCTAATTTTAGAAGAATATAATAAAATTCAACAAGAACAAGAAGTAATTAGAGTTGAATCAAGCCTAATTCAAATAGAACAAGAGAAAATAATTCGGCATTTTCTTGCCCGTTCAGACTTACTGGATATTAGGCGTAAAGCTCAACTTGATTGACGTCTAAAATCAGCAGAAATAGCTGCTGCCTGATACAATGCGCGCCATGATAAAACTTAATCAACTTTCTATTCGCCGTGGTGCTCGGCTATTATTTGAATTAGCAAACCTGACTGTTCATCCGGGGCAAAAAGTCGGCCTTACGGGAGCAAATGGCACGGGTAAATCAAGCTTGTTTGCTTTGTTACGTGATGAGTTACATGCTGATCACGGTAGTGTGTCGATTCCTGATTCATGGGTGATTGCCCATGTTGCTCAAGAGACTCCGGCTGTTGATATTCCTGCTATTGATTATGTATTGCAAGGTGATCAGGAATATATGCGCCTTCAAGAAAAGTTGAAGGTGGCAGAAGCTGAACATGATGGTCATGCTCAAAGTGAACTTCATGATAAGTTAGCTGCCATTGATGGTTATACGGCACGAAGTCGTGCTGGTCGTTTAATGCATGGTTTAGGCTTTTCTGGTGACCAAGAGAATCTACCTGTGACTACCTTTTCTGGTGGTTGGAGAATGCGTTTAAACTTAGCGCAAGCGTTGATGTGTCGTTCTGATTTATTATTATTGGATGAGCCAACCAACCATTTAGATTTAGAAGCGGTTTATTGGTTGGAAGAGTGGTTACGTGGTTATCAAGGTACGTTACTTTTAATCTCACATGATCGTGATTTCTTAGATCGCGTAGTGACTCAAATTGTTCATATCGAACAACAGAAGATGAAAGCCTATACCGGTAACTATTCTGCATTTGAATTAGCACGAGCAGAACATTTAGCACATCAACAATCTGCACATAATAAACAGCAGCGTGAAATTGCCCATATTCGTAGTTTTGTCACACGTTTTAAAGCACAGGCAACCAAAGCTAAACAAGCACAAAGTCGTATCAAAGCATTAGAGCGAATGGAGTTAATAGCTCCCGCACATGTTGATTCACCTTTTCACTTTAGTTTCTTTCCGCCAACACGTTTGGCTGCACCTTTATTGAGTTTAGATAAAGTGGCGGTAGGTTATAACGAGTCGCCTCTTATTTCTGGCGTAAAATTATCGTTAGCCCCCGGTGATAGAGTCGGCTTATTAGGCCCAAATGGTGCGGGTAAATCGACATTAATAAAATTGATTGCAGGTGTGTTGCCACCTTTGCAGGGCAAACGTAAAGAAGCGAAAGATATTAAAATTGCTTACTTTGCTCAGCACCAGCTAGAACAATTAACAATGGATGAAACACCGTTACAACATTTGCAACGCTTAGATCGCATTGCAACAGAAACAGATTTACGCAACCATTTGGGTGGTTTTGGTTTTCACGGTGATGATGCATTATCACTGGTAGGACCATTTTCTGGTGGTGAAAAAGCACGCTTAGTATTGGCATTATTGGTTTATCAAAAACCTGCATTATTATTACTTGATGAACCCACTAACCATTTAGATTTAGATATGCGTTTAGCGTTAACAATGGCATTACAAGACTTTGAAGGCGCATTAGTTCTTGTTTCACATGATCGTCATTTATTACGTACGGTGGCTGATGAGCTGTGGTTAGTATCAGATGGGCAGGCAAAAGTATTTGATGGTGATCTCGATGATTATCGACAATGGTTAAGTGATAAAGATAAGCCTGCTAAATCAGAAACTACAGTAAGCGGTGTTGCTAATAAAAAAGGTGATCGCCGTGCGGCGGCAGAAGCCAGACAAAAACTACAGCCATTACGCAATGCAGTTAAAAAATCTGAACAGAAGATGGATAAGGTTCAGACACAGTTAAATGACGTAGAAAAAAAGTTAGCAGATAACACGCTGTATGAAGACAGTAATAAAGAGAAATTAAAAGCCTTACTCCTTGAGCAAGGCACGATAAAGTCAGCATTAGAACAGGCTGAAATGAGCTGGTTTGAAGCCAGTGAAGCCCTAGAAGAAGCTGAGCAATAAAATAGAGTAAAATGTTCTTTGTCATTCCCGAGAAGTCGGGAGTCTATGGACAGGTTTAGTAGCTACTACCGTTGGATTCCCGCTTTCACGGGAATAACGGAGTAATTTTTAGTAAAAAGTATCATTGAGTATAAAATCATAAATGGCATTATTATCATTAAAACAATTAACCGTTAGTTTTGGCGGCCCGAACCTACTTGATAAAGTAGATTTTCAACTGGACCGAGGAGAGCGTGTTTGTTTGGTAGGGCGTAATGGTGCGGGTAAATCAACATTAATGAAAGTCATTGCCGGTGAAATGAAACAAGACTCGGGTGAGGTCATTGGCCAAGGCTTGAATATTGCTCGACTTGAACAAGAAGTCCCCGATGGAACGGATGGAACGGTGTTTGATGTTGTGGCTCAAGGCTTGGGGGATATTGCTCCTTTATTGATTAACTATCATCATGTGATTCACCAATTAGAAACGGATAGTTCAGAGAAAGTATTAGCGGCGCTAGAAAAAGCCCAACATGAACTGGAAGCAGTTGATGGTTGGTCTGTTGAGCAAAAAGTAGAAGCGGTTATTTCTCGTTTATCGTTAGATGCTGATATGGAGTTTTCAGCGCTATCGGGAGGGATGAAGCGTCGCGTATTACTTGCACAAGCATTAGTAAAAGAACCTGATGTGTTGTTACTTGATGAGCCGACAAACCATTTAGATATTACTTCTATTATGTGGTTAGAAGATTTCTTAAAAGGCTACGGTGGTACATTATTATTTATCACCCATGATCGAATGTTCTTACAATCAATCGCTACACGAATTATTCAGATTGATCGTGGTAACTTGGTCAGTTTCCCTGGTGATTATGCTAATTTCTTAGTACGTCGTGAAGCTTTATTAGATGAAGAAGCACAACAAAATGCCTTATTTGATAAAAAATTGGCACAAGAAGAAGTCTGGATTAGACAAGGTGTGAAAGCGCGTCGTACACGTAATGAAGGACGTGTTCGAGCCTTAGAGCAATTACGTCGAGAACGAGGATCAAGACGTGACGTTCAAGGCAATGTCAAAATGAAACTGCAAGATGCAGATCGCAGTGGGAAACTGGTTGTTGAAGCTGAAGGTGTCGGCCAGAGCTATGATGGACGAGTGTTATTTAAAGACTTTAATACGGTTATTCAACGCGGTGATAAAATTGGTCTGATTGGTCCTAATGGGTGTGGTAAAACAACATTACTTTCTATTTTATTGGGACGCACACAGCCAGAGTCAGGTGACGTTAAGTTAGGCACTAAGACTGAGATTGCTTATTTTGATCAATTGCGAAGCCAATTAGATGAAGAAATGAGCGTGGTTGATAATGTTGGGCAGGGTAAAGACTTTATTGAGGTCGGTGGCGCTAGTAAACATGTGATGGGCTACTTACAAGACTTCTTGTTTACACCTGAACGTGCTCGTACACCCATCAAGTCTTTATCTGGTGGCGAGCGTAACCGTTTATTATTAGCAAAACTATTCACCCAGCCAGCTAACTTATTAGTGATGGATGAGCCAACCAATGATCTAGATGCTGAAACATTGGATTTATTAGAAGAGTTATTGATGAGCTATAAAGGCACATTACTATTAGTGAGCCATGATCGGTCTTTCATCAATAATGTCGCAACCAGTACGATTGTGTTCGATGATGATGGTGAAGTACGTGAATATGTTGGTGGCTATGATGATTGGCAGCATCAACGAGCACAAGATAAGCGTGCTCAAACATCTAAGAAGGTGACGGGGAAAGCGAAACCTTCGGTAAAAAAAGTGAATAAAAAATCATCACTTACTTATCAAGAGCAACTTGATTTAGAAGTGCTACCAAAAGAAATTGAACAATTTGAGCTTAAACAAGCTGAGTTACACAAACGAATCAGTGGTGCTGATTTTTATCAGCAGTCACCAGAAAAACAAGCCAAAACTCAAGATGAATTAACAACGCTAACATCAGAGTTAGAAGCAATGTATGAACGGTGGGATGCACTTGAGGCCAAAAAAGAAGGCTAATGAGTCAATTCCCTCCCCACTTAGTTTTTGAACAACAAAGTGGGGAGGGTGATGTTCGGGTTTGGCAGCAATATGATCGGCGGTGGCTAGACTTTAATGATGGCTTAGTCCAATCAGAGATTATTTTAAATAATCCTGAGATATTGCCTTTGCCTCTTAATCGAGCAATGTTAGCTGGGATACTATTTGCCGAGATGCCAAAGCGAGTATTGTTGGCAGGCACCGGTGGTGGAGCAACGGCTCGATATTTTGATAACTGTTTCCCTGATGTTGTAGGCGATGCGGTAGAAAAGTCAGAAGTAGTGGCTGAGGTTGCACGTGATTATTTTGAATTTCCAGTCGGTAATAATTGGCAGATTCATACAGAAGATATCGTTGATTATGTACAGCATTGTCCTTATAAATATGATCTCATTATTATTGATATTGCTATAGAACAGAAAACACCAGAGTGGATTATTGAGCGTGAGTTTCTAAAGCAATGTCGTTCATTATTAACAGATAACGGACATGTCGCTTTAAACTTGCTGGTGGATGATGGCAATGCGTTTATGCATTCTTTATCTGCAGTTAGAGAGGTTTTTGATCGACAGACGGCATGTTTATCTTTGCCTAATTACCGAAACACCGTGATCTTTGCCTTTAATAATACGCCTCAGAATATACCAAAAGAGGTGGATGAGTATTTGGCATCTCTTGAAGCATCTTGGGGGGTAGAGTTCGGAGAGTTCTATCAACAAATGCTGAAAGATAATCCACATCACAGTGGTGTTTTTTAGTAGATACCCATAATCATTCAAAGTGCAGTTGTTAGGGTGAAAATAGGATATAAGAGCAAGACATAAGATGTGGTTAATGGTCGGTGAATTGGGGCTGATACGTTCTGACTTTAACTTTATTGGGGCTTGTCACCCTCATCCCAGCCTTCTCCCTCAAGGGAGAAGGAGCTAAGATTTCAGCTCCCTCTCCTGTTGGAGAGGGCTGGGGTGAGGAGATAAAATCAAAAATGGAGACGCGTGTTTATACCTGTACCAAAAAGACATAGAAACACATGATTTACCTGTAAATGGAATGATTACGGGTATAGAACATCTAGGGTAGAATGACATTAGCTTAATTTAAGGAATACAGCATGGAATTAATGACCGATCTGATTAAACAGCTTAATGACATTGTTTGGGGCCCTGTGATGTTGGTCCTTATTCTTGGTACTGGCCTTGTATTAATGATTGGAATTAAGGGCATGCCCATCATCAAGTTGGGTTATGGTTTTAAAATGCTGTGGCGTGGTCGTGACTCTAAATCAAAGGATGAGGGCGATATATCACCCTTTAATGCTTTGATGACATCTCTTGCTGCCACTATTGGTACGGGTAATATAGCCGGTGTTGCAACCGCTATCTTCTTAGGTGGCCCCGGTGCATTATTTTGGATGTGGATGACGGCATTGGTCGGCATGGCAACTAAATATGCTGAGGCGGTATTAGCCGTTCACTTTCGTGAAACAGATGCCAATGGCAATAAAGTGGGTGGCCCGATGTATTACATCAAAAACGGTTTAAGTAGCCGTTTTGCATGGTTGGGAACAAGCTTTGCCATCTTTGGTGCTTTAGCGGGCTTCGGTATCGGTAATACAATTCAAGCAAACTCAGTAGCAGATGTTTTATCATCCAATTTAGATGTTTCTCCACTGGTGACCGGCTTAGTAATGGCTGCTTTGGTTGCCTTGGTTCTCTTGGGTGGTATTAAGCGTATCGCTACGGTGGCTGGTAAGTTAGTTCCGATTATGGCGATATCTTATGTGTTAGCGGGACTGGTTATCTTGGCGATGAATGCATCACTTTTGCCTGCGGCATTTGATTTGATTTTCACCCATGCCTTCACGCCCATTGCTGCAACAGGTGGTTTTGCAGGGGCGGCTGTTTGGGCTGCTATTCGTTTTGGTGTGGCACGAGGAGTGTTTTCTAATGAAGCGGGTTTGGGTAGTGCTCCAATTGCCCATGCTGCCGCTAAAACAAATAGTCCTGTTCAACAAGGTACGATTGCCATGATGGGAACATTTATCGACACCATTATCGTGTGTTCGATTACGGGCTTAGTTATTATTGTATCGGGTGCGTGGACAAGTGGTGAAACAGGAGCCAGCTTATCATCCCTTGCATTTGAATCGGTGTTGCCTGGGTTTGGCGGTATTATTGTTTCTTTTGGTTTGTGTATCTTTGCCTTCACCACGATTCTTGGTTGGAGTATTTACGGTGAGAAATGTGTAGAGTTCTTATTTGGTGTGCGTTCAATCATGCCATTTCGTGTTTTATGGATTATTGCTGTGCCATTAGGAGCGACAGCGAATTTAGAATTTATATGGTTGGTGGCCGATACCCTAAATGCCTTAATGGCATTGCCAAATCTAATTGCATTATTACTGCTTAGCCCGGTTGTGTTCAAACTGACTAAAGAATATTTTTCTAAGGTTTAAGCTGGCTGCCCCGTTGAGATATCAAGCTCTTTATCAATAGATTGATATGTTTCTATATATTGATTAGGAATAGTTTCATCAAGAATGTTATTTATAGCAGTTTTTTCCTCAAAAGAATCGTGAAAATTTGATTGAGTCGTTACAATAACTTCAGTCTTGCAATCAGGAAATTGATCGGCTGTAATATCAACGATATAGTGATTGTTAACCTTTAGCCAAGTATGAGTATAACTGGATTGAGTTTTATTATCCCCATATGCGGGGTCAATCTTCCACCGAACAGCATAGATGACCATGATATTTTCGAATCCTTGGCTGTATAAGTAATGTCCAAGCATGATTGATGAGATATCACAGGTTCCTCCAGAAAAACCAGCTAAGTCTCCTGTAGTAAATGATTGTAATTGCTTTCTATATTTAGAGCTTATAGATAGTAGCTGCTCTAAATTAGAGTCCATAGGAGCCATTTTACTCGTCTAACAATGCATCACGGTCATCACTATGTAAGCGTGGCATAATCCACATTTCATACATTGATACAGTCCACATAAAGGCAAATGATAATCCCATTGCGCCACCACC